>NZ_JBSGET010000014.1:41928-82005 GCF_053603035.1 Kitasatospora sp. NPDC004272
ACCCGGCCCAACGCCGAGATCAACTCGATCGGCGACAGCACCGGCACCTGCCCGCCGGTCAAGCGCTGACCCCCGCGGCGGCCCGGGTCCGCGGACCGGCTGCCGCGGGGGCGCGCGGCGGCTACTCGGCGGGCAGGTGGTCGACCGTCCCGACCTTGACGCCGGCCTGGCCGTGCCGGCGGGCGGGGGCCCGGCCGGGCGGCTGGGTGGGGCGCTCCCCGGGGTCGGGGACCTGCGCGGTGGGTCGGCTGACGGACTTCCCGGCCTCGATCCGCAGCTGCTCGTCGTCGTGCAGGACCGGCAGCACGCTGCCGCGCCGCAGCGTGTACGTGGTGGTGGCGTGGGTGATGTCGACCCGCAGCAGGTGCTCGCGCACGTTCATCGAGAAGCACAGCCGTTGCAGCCCGGCGGGCAGCCGGGGCCGGAAGGACAGCTGCTCGGTGTGGTCGCGCAGGCCGCCGAACCCGGCGACCAGGGCGATGCAGGCGCCCGCCAGCGAGGCCATGTGCAGGCCGTCGCGGGTGTTGCCGCCGAGGTCGTGCAGGTCCATCAGGGCCGCTTCGGCGGTGTAGTCGTAGGCCAGGTCGAGCTGGCCGACCTCGGCGGCGATCACCGCCTGGGTGCAGGCGGACAGCGAGGAGTCGCGGACCGTCAGGCGCTCGTAGTAGGCGAAGTTGCGGGCCTTCTGCTCGGGGGTGAACACGTCGCCGCGGACCTGCATGGCGAGCACCAGGTCGGCCTGCTTGACCACCTGCTTGCGGTACAGGTCGAAGTACGGGTAGTGCAGCAGCAGCGGGTACTTCTCCGGCGGGGTGGTCTCGAAGTCCCACATCTGGTGGTCGGTGAACCCGTCGGCCTGCGGGTGCACGCCGATCTGCTCGTCGTACGGGATGAACATCTTGTCGGCGGCGTCGCGCCAGGCCGCGGCCTCCTCGGTGTCCACCCCGAGCAGCCCCGACTCGTGCCGGTACTTGAGCGCGGTGTCCGCCGCGTTCCACAGGTTGGCCTGCGCCATCACGTTGGTGAACACGTTGTTGTCGGCGACCGCCGAGTACTCGTCGGGCCCGGTGACGCCCTCGATCCGGAAGTTGCCCTTGGCGTCGTGGTGGCCGAGCGAGCGCCACATCCGGGCGGTCTCCACCAGCAGTTCCAGGCCGTGGGTGCGCTCGAACTCGGTGTCCCCGGTGGCCCGGACGTAGCGGACGGCGGCGGCCGCGATGTCCGCGCCGATGTGGAACGCGGCGGTGCCGGCCGGCCAGTACCCGGAGCACTCCTCGCCGCGGATCGTCCGCCACGGGAACACCGCGCCCGCCAGGCCGAGTTGGGCCGCCCGCTCGCGGGCCATCGGCAGCGTGGTGTGCCGCCAGCGCAGCGCCTGCTTGACCGCGTCCGGCAGACAGTAGGTGAGCACCGGCAGCACGAAGGTCTCGGTGTCCCAGAACGAGTGCCCGTCGTAGCCGGGGCCGGTCAGGCCCTTCGCCGGGATCGCCCGCTCCTCGCTGCGGGCGCCCGCCTGCAGCACGTGGAACAGCGCGAACCGGACGGCCTGCTGGAGTTCGACGTCGCCCTCGATCTCGATGTCGTTGTCGCCCCAGAACCGGCCGAGGAACTCCTTCTGCTCGCCCACCAGCCCGTCCCAGCCGGTGTACCGGGCGGCGGTCAGCGCCGCCTCCACCTGGTCCCGGACCGCGGGCAGCGAGCGGGTCGCCGACCAGCCGTACGCGATGTACTTGACCAGCCGCAGTTTCTCCCCGGCGTTCAGCACCGTGGTGGCGGTGGTCCGGGCCTGGTCGTCGGAGGACTCGGCGGTGGTGTCGATCCGCTCCGGCCCGTCGATCACGTGGTCCATCGCGGCGGCCACCCGCAGCCCGGAGAAGCGGGTGCGGTGCACCAGCACGCCCTTGGTGCCGTCGGCGTGCTGGAGTTCGGCCGCCAGCGGGGCCTCCAGCACCGCCGCCGCCCGCGGGTCGCCGTCGCCCGCGCCGCCCGGCAGCTGCTCGTTGGCGACCAGCTCGGACTGCAGCACGATCCGCACCGGCCCGTCCACGGCCTCCACCGTGTAGTCCACCGCGCACACCGCCCGCTGGGTCAGCGACACCAGCCGGGACGAGGTCACCCGCACCGTCCGCCCGGCCGGCGAGGTCCACTCCGCCTCCCGGCGCAGGATGCCGTCCCGGAAGTCCAACGTCCGCCGGTGGCTGCGCAGTTCGCCGTAGCGCAGGTCGAACGGCTCGTCGTCGACCAGCAGCCGGATCAGCTTGCCGTTGGTGACGTTGATGACGCTCTGCCCGGACTCCGGGAAGCCGTAGCCGCTCTCCGCGTACGGCAGCGGGCGCAGCTCGAACACGCCGTTCAGGTAGGTGCCGGGCAGGCCGTGCGGCTCGCCCTCGTCCAGGTTGCCGCGCAGCCCGATGTGGCCGTTGGACAGCGCGAACACCGACTCGGCGCGGGCCTGCCCGGGCAGGTCCAGGCCGTGCTCGGTGATCCCCCAGGGGTCGACGGTGAACGCCTCGGACGGGCTCATCCGCGTTCCTCCAGCAGCTGGGAGAGGTCGTCCACCACCACCGACGCGCCGTGCTCGCGCAGCGCGTCGGCCTGCCCGGTGCGGTTCACGCCCACCACCGCGCCGAAACCGCCGGCCCGCCCGGCCGCGACGCCCGCCAGCGCGTCCTCGAACACCGCGGCGTGCTCCGGGGCCACCCCGAGCTCCTTCGCGGCCGCCAGGAAGGTGTCCGGCGCGGGCTTGCCCGCCAGGTGGTCGCGGGCCAGGGTCAGCCCGTCCACCACCACCTCGAACAGGTCGGCGATCCCGGCCGCCGCCAGCACGTCCCGGCAGTTCGCGCTGGACGAGACCACCGCGCGCGGCAGCCCCAGCTCGCGCAGCCGGTGCAGGTACGCCACCGAGCCCTCGTACGGCTGCACGCCCTGCTCGCGGATCAGCCGCAGCACGGTCTCGTTCTTCGCGCTCGACAGGCCGTTGACGGTACGGGTGCCCGGCGGGTCCTGCGGGGTGCCCTCGGGCAGCTCGACGCCGCGCGAGGCGAGGAACTGCCGGGTGCCGTCCAGCCGGGGCCGGCCGTCCACGTACCGGTCGTAGTCGGCGCCCGGGTCGAACGGGACGAACTGCCCTCCGGTGCGGGCCGCTTCGGCCCGCAGGAAGGTGTCGAACATGTCCTTCCAGGCCGCGGCGTGCACCTTCGCGGTCTGGGTCAGCACCCCGTCCAGGTCGAACAGGAAAGCCTTGATGCCGTCCGGAAGTCCCAACATGCAGCCAGTCTCACCCGTCCGCGCCGCTCCATGCCGGTCATCGTCCGAACCGGCGCGTCGCACGCCGCGCACGCCGTCAGTCCGCCTCCGCGTGCACCCCCGGGTGCGGGTGGCGGCCCGGCACGAACAGCGGCTGCGGGCGGCCGCTCTGGGCGTAGTCCTTCAACCGGACCACCAGTTCCGCCCAGCGGCCCGCCGCCACCGGCACCGACGGGCCCGCGTCCGCCGCCCAGCCCAGGTGGCGCAGCAGCAGCATCGACTGCCGCGCGCCGTCCGGGTGGTCGAAGAAGTCCCAGGTCACCGTCGTCCCCTGCCAGGCCGGCGGGAACACCCCGACGCTGCGCCAGGCCACCCGCTCCAGGTCCGCGCGCTCCCGGCGCAGCCGCAGCGGCTGCGGCGCGTCCTCCACCGTGAACAGCAGGTCCTCGCCCTCCCGGTCCAGCTCGGTGGTCCACCAGGACGCCAGCCCCTCGCGGGTGTCCAGCGCCGCCAGCAACCGCTCCCGGGGCGCCGCGACGTCGACCTGCAGGGCGATCTCGGCCATCGCACTCACCTCAACCACCACGATCCCGCCCGGCGGGGTGCCGGGCAACCGCGACCCGGCCCGACCGGTCGGGGGCCGGGGCCGGTCGGGGGCCGGGGCCGGTCGGGCCGGGGCCGGTCGCGGTCAGGTGGTGAGTTCCAGGGTCTGGTGGATCGTCGTCGGATCGTCCAGCAGCCGCAGCAGGGTGTGCGCGACCTCGTCCCGGGAGACCTCGCCGAAACGGTTGGGCGGCGGCGCGAGGTGCGCGTGCCGCTCGGTGGGGGTGTCGGTCAGGCTGCCCGGGCGCAGGACCGTCCAGTCCAGCGGGCGCTCCTTGACCGCCTCCTCGGCGGCCAGCTTCGCCCTCAGGTACACCTCGAACTCGGGCGAGACCTCCGGGTCCCCGATCTTGTCCAGCCCCATCGAGGACACCAGCAGGTACCGGCGCACCCCCGCCCGCTGCGCCGCGTCCGCCAGCAGCACCGCCCCGGCCCGGTCCACCGTCTCCTTCCGCGCCGTCCCGCTGCCCGGGCCGGCCCCGGCCGCGAACACCACCGCGTCCGCCCCCGCGAGGTGCTCCGCCAGCGCCTCCGCCGACACCGCCTCCAGGTCGCACACCACCGGCCGCGACCCCGCCTCCTGCAGGTCCCCCGCCTGCGCCGGGTTCCGGATCAGCCCGGCGACGGCGTCGCCCCGGGCGGAGAGCAGCTTCGAGAGCCGCAACGCGATCTTGCCGTGCCCACCTGCGATCACCACGTCCATGGAACGCGACGCTACCCGCGGGGCGCCGGGGGCGAAACCCGGACGAACCGAACAGGGGCGCGCAGTTCCCCGCGCCCCTGTCGGTGTGCCCCCGGAGGGTCAGATGTCCTCCTGCCACTCGGTGGAGAGGACGCCCATCTGGACCTGGTCGTGCCAGCTGCCGGCGCGGAAGACGGCTTCGCGGCGGCGGCCCTCCTCGGTGAAGCCGGCCCGGCGGTAGGCGGCGAGGGCGCGGGTGTTGTAGCTGTTGACGGTGAGTTCGATGCGGTGGAGGCCGAGTTCGGCGAAGCCGTAGCGGATGGTGGTGCGCAGGACGTCGGTGCCGAGGCCGCGGTCCTGGTGGGGCGGGCCGATGATGATGGCGAGGGTGGCGCAGCGGTCCTTGGGGGTGGCGCCGTAGAGGGTGACGTGGCCGGCCAGGTCGCCGGTGTCGAGGGTTTCGACGGAGAGGCCGAGGTCGGTGCCGCCGTTCTGGCTCCAGGCGCGGAACATGTCGGCGAGCCGGGCCTCGGGCTGGGGGTGCACCGGGCCGGTGACCTGCTGGATGGCGAGGCCGGGTTCGCGCCACCAGGAGGTGAGCCGGGGGAGGTCGGCCTCGCGGAGTTCCCTGAGCCGGACGAGTCTGCCGCTGAGCGGGTCGGTCATGCGGGGTGGTCCTGTTCCGTGAGGAGGTGGTTCAGGCGAGCTGGGCGGCCTGCAGGCCGGCGTACGGGCCGCCGGTGCGCAGGAGTTCGGCGTGCGAGCCGATCTCGGCGATCCGGCCGTCGTGCATGACGACGATCCGGTCGGCGCCGCGGATGGTGGACAGGCGGTGGGCGACGACGAAGACGGTGCGGCCGCGGACCAGGCGGGCCAGGGCCTGCTGGACGAGCGCCTCGGAGCGGGAGTCGAGGGCGGAGGTGGCCTCGTCGAGGATGAGCACCCGCGGGTCGCGGATCAGGGCGCGGGCGATGGCCAGGCGCTGCTTCTGGCCGCCGGACAGGCGGGCGCCGCGTTCGCCGACCACGGTGTCCAGGCCCTCGGGGAGGCGCTCGATGAACTCCATGGCGTTGGCGTCGCGCAGGGCGGCCAGGACGGTCTCCTCGGGGACGTCCTTCATGCCGTACGTGACGTTCTCCCGGATGCTGCCCTCGAACAGGATGGACTCCTGCGGGACGACGGAGAGGAACTTGCGGTAGGAGCGCAGGTCGAGCTCCTCCATGTCGCGGCCGTCGAGCAGGATCCGGCCCTCGGTGGGGCGCAGGAAGCCGATCACCAGGTTGAGGACGGTGGACTTGCCCGCGCCGGACGCGCCGACCAGGGCGATGGTCTCGCCGGGGCGGACCGAGAGGTCGAAGCCGGTGACGGACGGGGCGTCCGCGCCGTGGTAGCTGTGGCCGACGCCCTGGAAGTCGATCCGGCCGGTGACGCCCGTGACGTCCGCCTTGCCGGCGTTCTCCTCCAGGTCGGGGGCCTGCAGCACCTCGCCGGCCGAGCGGACCGAGGCCAGGCCCTTGCCGAGCTGCGGGGTGAGGGTGAGCAGGGTGGTGACGGAGCCGGTGAGCGAGGAGAAGTAGGCGCTGAGCATGACGACGGCGCCGGGGGTGACGTTCATCCAGCCGTAGTAGGCGACCAGTGCGGAGCCGGCCAGGCAGCCGACGCCGATCGCGTTGAGCAGGATCCAGGACATCGAGCCGAAGCGGCCGTTGAGCAGGTCCAGGCGCAGGCCCTCGTCGAGGACCCGGCCCAGGGTGCGGTCGACCCGGCGCAGCGCGGTGCGCTCCAGGCCGTGCGCCCGGGTGATCGGGATCAGCGTGGTCATCTCGCCGATGCGGGAGGAGAGTTGCTCGACCTCGCGGCGGAAGGACTCGTTCTGGGTGCGCAGCCGCTCGCGCAGCCGGACCACCAGCAGGGCGCTGGCGGGGACGAGGACCAGGAAGACCGGCAGGAAGGCGGGGGTCTGGATCGCGATCACGACCAGGCCGCCGAGCAGGGTGGCGATCGCGGCGAGGCCGTTGTCGGCGGTCTGCTGGGAGGCGGTCTCGATGCCCTCGACGTCCCGGATCACCTTGGCCTGCAGGACGCCGGCGCTGACCCGGGAGTGGTAGCCGATGGAGAGCTGCTGCATCCGGTGGCACAGGGCGGAGCGCAGCCGGGTGCCCATCCGGCGGATGGAGCCGTGCATCCAGTGCACGTACAGCATGTGCAGCGGCAGGTTGAGCAGCAGGATGGTCAGCAGGATCGCGGAGTTCCACCACAGCACGGACACGTCGCGGTGCTTGACCACGACGTCGACGATGTTGGCGGTGATCAGGGGCAGCAGCCAGACGGGGGCGTGCTTGGCGAAGAAGACGCCGACCGCGCCGAGGACCCGGGCGCGGTCGGGGCGGAAGAGGAACAACAGGGTGCGGACGGGGTGCTCGCCCCGGTAGCGGTGGCTGAGCGATCCGTCGGGCAGGGCCATGGGGGAACTCCAGTACGGGGTACGAACAGGCGGTGCCGTCCCATCCTTCCAGCGGGCGGCGGCGCTCGGGCTGTCCGCAACCGGACAGTGATGCTTCACGGACGGACGGGTTCGCGGAACCCCCGCGGACGCGTTTCCGGTCCGGATGAAACATCCTGGGCCCCCGCGCCGTCATAGGGCGGATCGCGCGAGGGGAGACGGGCAGTGGGCAGTGGTCGGCGGGCCGCCATGGAGGAGGAGTTCGTCGCGTTCGCGACGGCCCGGTCCGGGCAGCTCTACCGCTCGGCGTACTTCCTCACCGGCGGGGACAGCCACCTCTCGGAGGACCTCGTGCAGGACACCCTGGGCCAGATGTACGCCCACTGGCACCGGCTGCACCGGCCGAGCTGGGCCGGGCGGATCGAGAACCCGGCCGGGTACGCGCAGACCGTGCTGGTCCGGGCGTACCTGTCGCACCGGCGGCGGCGCAGCAGCAGCGAGCGGCCCAGCCTGGCGCTGCCCGAGGTCGCCGAGGACGGGCCGGACTCGGCGCTGCGCCTCGCCCTGGTCGAGGCGCTGTCCCAGCTGCCGCCGCGGGACCGGGCGGTGGTGGTGCTCCGGTACTGGGAGGACCGCAGCGTGGAGGAGACCGCGGCGATCGTGAAGGACAGTTCGGCGGCGGTGCGGACCAGGTGCTCGCGGGCGCTGGCCAAGCTGCGCGGACTGCTGGGCGGGGACCTGGCCGAGTTGGTGGCCCGGTGAGGGCGGGACGCGGCGGGCCCGGTGGCGGGCAGGGCGCGGGGCGCGACGGACGGAGTGGCGGAGTGGACGGCGCAGGGGACGGCGGGGAGAACGGCGCGGTGCGCGGCACCGGCGGTGGGGAAGGGGAGTTCGAGGTGCGGTTGGGGGCGGCCTTCGGGCTGACGGGCAGCGGCCCCGGGCCGGAGCTGACGGCCCGGCTGGTCGACGGCGGGCTGGCGGCCGGGCGGCGGCGCAGGCGGGTCCGGCAGCGGCGCACGGTGCTGCTGGCGGGGGCGCTGACCGCGGCGGTCGCGGTCGGGGCGGGGCTGCTGGCGGTGCCGCGCGACCTCCCGGGGGAACGGACCTCCGCGGTGGAGCTGGCGCACTCCGGCCGGAGCCCGGAGCCCGCGCCGCTGGCGGACGGGGTGACGCTGCTGCTGGTCGGCACCGACGACGCCCTGGACGCGCGGGGCCGGACGGTGGCGCCGGAACTGCTCCGCGGCGACCTGCACAGCGGCGCGACGGTCCCGGCGGACGCGGCGGACAGCACCGACACCGTGATGCTGGTGCACATCCCGGCGGGCGGCGGCGAGGTGCGGCAGCTCTCGCTGCCCCGGGACGTGCTGATCAAGGACACCGACGGCCGAAGCGTGGCGCTGAACCGGGTCTACCCGGACGCCGAGAAGGCCGCGCTGAAGAGCTCGGTCGGCGACGGCGTCCCGGGCGAGACGCTGCGCACCCGAGCCAGGGAGGCGGGGCGCCTGGAGCTGCTGAAGACGGTCGAGAAGCTGACCGACGTCCGGGTCGACCACTACGCGGAGGTGTCGATGGTCGGCTTCTACCGCGTCGCCCAGGCCCTCGGCGGGATCCCGGTCTGCCTGAACCACGCGGTGGACGACCCGTACAGCGGGGCCCGGTTCCCCGCCGGGCGGCAGGAGTTGGGGGCGGCCCAGGCGCTCGCCTTCGTCCGGCAGCGGCACGGCGTCGGCGACGGGTCCGACCTGGAGCGCACCCGGCGGGCCCAGGCGCTGCTGGCCGGGGTGGTGGAGAAGCTGCGCTCCGACGGGACGCTGGCGGACCCCTCGAAGCTGACCGCGCTGTACCGGGCGCTGGACGGCAGCCTGGTGGTGGACCAGGGCTGGAGCCCGGTGGACTTCGTCCGCCAGGTGCCGGCGCTGACCGCCGGACGGGGGACCCTGCGGACGCTGCCGGTGACCCTGGACGCCTCCCTGAACCACCTGCTGGCGGTGCCGGGCGCGGCCCGCGGCATCCTGCTCGACGGCCCCGGGGGCACGCCCGCCTCCCCGGCCCCGGCCTCGCCGTCGACGCCCGCACCGTCGTCCTCGTCCCCGTCCTCGCCGTCGTCCTCGCCGGAGCCGTCGGGCGGCGCCGCCGCCGTCCCGACCGGGTCGGTGGCCTTCCTGCCGAAGCCGGTGGCGCTGGGCGGGGTGCCCTGCGTGGACTGACTCTGCGTGGGCTGACCCGGCTTCGGCTGACCCGGCTTCGGCTTCCGGGCGGGTCAGCCGAGCGGGGTCCAGCCCCAGGGCCGGGGGCCGTGCTCGCCGAGCAGGCAGGCCAGGCGGTAGCGGGCCTGGGCGCGGTGCCGCGGGTCGGTGGTGGCCTGCTGCAACGCGTAGCAGGTGAGCCGGAGTTCGCGGATGTCGCGGAGCACCGGGTAGCCGGGGTGCTCGGTGACGTCGGAGCCGTAGGCGGCGCAGAAGGCGGCGTACGTCCCGGGCGGGACGGTGCCGAAGGTGTGGCGGCCGACGGCGGTGGTGGTCAGGTCCCACTCGACCGGACCGAGCGCGGTGCGTTCGAAGTCCAGCAGGTGGGCGGTGGTGGCGGTGACCGCGAGGTTGCCGCTCCAGGCGTCGCCGTGGACGACGGTGGACTCCCGGGCGGGGAGGGCGAGTTCGCGCCAGGCGGTGCGCAGTTCGGTGAGCCGGTCGTGCAGCCGGCGGTGGAGCGGGCGGTCCAGTCCGGCGGCGTCGATCCGCTCGGGGAGGCGGACGAACGGGTCGAGGGCGGGCAGCCGGGTCTCCGGCGGGGGCAGCCGGTGCAGGCGGCGCAGGGCGGCGGCCAGTTCGGCGGCGGTGCCGGGCCGGTGCGGGGGCAGTTCGTGCCAGAAGGTGGCCGGGCGGCCCCGGACGGCCAGCGGCGCGGGCTGGTGGCCGAGCGGCCGGACGGCCGGCACCCGGTGCCGGTGCAGCCAGCGGGCGACGGTCAACTCCTTCGCGGCCGACGCGAGTTGGCCCGGTCGGCCGATCCGGGCGACCACCCCGCCGGGCAGCCGCCACAGGGTGTTCTCACCGGCCCGGATCAGCTCCGCACCGGCGCCGGAGCGCCCGGCGGCGGCGCAGGCTTCGGCGAGCAGGGCGGCGGGGGTGGGGTGCTCCACGTCCACGTCCGGTCTCGTTCCGCTCGGCGTCCGGGGGCCTGGTCCAGTGTGCGCCGCGGCGGCCGCCGGCGGGAAGGGCGTGCGGGGGCGCGGGACGCGCCCTACCATGGCGGTCATGCCACCGGGAGAGCGCCGCGTCAGTGCCGAGATCGGCATTCCGTTCCTGAAGATCGGCACGGACGACGTCGGTTCGCTGTTCCGCCGTCGGGCCCGCAAGCCGCTGGGGCCGTTCCTGGTCGTCTCGGTGAGCAGCGGGCTGGCCCTGGACACCGCGCTGCGCAGCACCCACGACAGCCATCCGCACCTGTGGCCGGTGCACGGGCGGCCGCACCAGTTGTGGCTGTTGCGGCCGACCGACCGAGCCGGGGAGCACCACCTGGTATCGGTGGCCAACAACCTGCTGCTGGACGGCGGCGGCGTGCCGGACGCGGAGCCGGTGCGGATGCGCGACCGGCACGGCGCGGACGCCGCCTGGCAGCGCTGGCGGGTGGTGCCGGTCAACGGCGGCCGGGCGCACCGGATCGAGAACGTCGGCACCGGCCTGGCGCTGGACTGCCCGCACGCCGCCGAGGCGCGCACCCCGGCGACGCTCCGGCCGACGCACGGCGGGGAGAACCAGACCTGGCTGCTGGCGGCGCCGTTCACCGCCCTGGCGGAGGACTGACCGGCCGGTCCCTCCCGCGGGCGGCGGCCGGCGACCCCTCCCGAAAATGGTCCAGACCCTCGTTATTGGTCCAGACCTATTGACGCCCCTTGCCCCCGCTCCTACGATCCGGCTGGGCACAACCCCCCACATGTCCCCACCTCACCCACAGCCGGGCACCGCGCCCCCACAGCGTTGGTCATGCCCATGACCAGGTGTTTCGGCGGGAAGGGATCACGATGTTCCGTCGAAGGTCGTACTCGCCCGTGGAGCGCGCCGAGCACGCGCCCCGGGTCAGCCACGCCCGGACCCGCCAGAGCGCCGGACGCCGGACGCTGGCCGGCGTCAGCGCCGCCGCCGTGATCGGCGCCGGCCTCGCCGTGGCCGGCACGGTCACCGCGTCCGCCGACGTCGCCAACCTGATCGCCAACCCCGGCTTCGAGAGCGGCCTGGCCAACTGGACCTGCACCAGCGGCTCCGGCGCCGCGGTCGTCACCACCCCGGTGCACGGCGGCACCTCCGCGCTCAAGGCCACCCCGGGCGGCCAGGACACCGCGCAGTGCTCGCAGACCATCAGCGTGCAGCCGAACTCGCAGTACACCCTGAGCGGCTTCGTCCAGGGCAACTACGTCTACCTCGGCGCCACCGGCACCGGCGTGAACGCCTCCACCTGGGCCCCGGGCAACGCCTCCTACGGCCAGCTCAGCACCACCTTCTCCACCGGTGCGTCCACCACCTCGGTGACCGTCTTCGTGCACGGCTGGTACGGCCAGCCCGCGTTCTACGCCGACGACCTGGTGCTCAGCGGCCCCGGCGGCAGCGGCAGCCCGTCCCCGTCGACCAGCCCGTCGAACTCCACCTCGCCGAGCCCCTCGCAGTCGGCCAGCACCTCGCCGAGCCCCTCCAACTCCACCTCGCCGAGCCCTTCGAACTCCACCAGCACCTCGCCGAGCCCGTCCAGCAGCGCCACCTCCGGTGACGCCACCTGCGCGACCAAGCCCCGGCCGACCGGCAAGGTGCTGCAGGGCTACTGGGAGAACTGGGACGGCGCCTCCAACGGCGTGCACCCGGGCCTCGGTTGGACTCCGATCACCGACAGCCGGATCGGCCAGCACGGCTACAACGTGGTCACCACCGCGTTCCCGGTGATCCTCTCCGACGGCACCGTGCTCTGGCAGGACGGCATGGACACCGGCGTCAAGGTGCCCACCCCCGCCGAGATGTGCCAGGCCAAGGCCAACGGCGCGACCATCCTGATGTCGATCGGCGGCGCCGCCGCGGGCATCGACCTCAGCTCCAGCGCGGTCGCCGACAAGTTCGTCTCGACCATCGTGCCGATCCTGAAGAAGTACAACTACGACGGCATCGACATCGACATCGAGACCGGCCTGTCCGGCAGCGGCAGCATCGGCACCCTGTCCGCCTCGCAGTCCAACCTGATCCGGATCATCGACGGCGTGCTCGGCCAGATGCCGGCCGGCTTCGGCCTGACCATGGCCCCGGAGACCGCGTACGTCACCGGCGGCAGCGTCACCTACGGCTCCATCTGGGGCTCGTACCTGCCGATCATCAAGAAGTACGTCGACAACGGCCGGCTGTGGTGGCTGAACATGCAGTACTACAACGGCTCCATGTACGGCTGCTCCGGCGACTCCTACTCGGCCGGCACCGTCCAGGGCTTCACCGCCCAGACCACCTGCCTCAACAACGGCCTGACCATCCAGGGCACCACCATCAAGGTCCCCTACGACAAGCAGGTCCCCGGCCTCCCGGCCCAGCCGGGCGCGGGCGGCGGCTACATGGCCCCCAGCCTGGTCTCGCAGGCGTACGGCTCCTTCAACGGCCAGCTGAAGGGCCTGATGACCTGGTCCCTCAACTGGGACGGCTCGAAGGGCTGGACCTTCGGCGACAACGTCAAGGCCCTGCAGGGCCGCTGACGCCCGGTAGCCGGTAGGACGTACGACAAGGGCAGGGCCCCGGGAGCGTCGGTCGCTCCCGGGGCCCTGCCTCTCGTCGCCCCCCTGCCGGGCGGGTGGTCAGGCCCGGGCCCGGTGGGCGGCGATGAGCTGGGCGTAGCGCTCGCCGCTGGACTTGAGGGTGCGGACCTGGGTGTCGTAGTCGACGTGGACGAGGCCGAAGCGCTTGTCGTAGCCGTACGCCCACTCGAAGTTGTCGAGCAGGGACCAGGCGAAGTAGCCGGCCAGCGGGGCGCCCTTGGCGACGGCGCGGGCGCAGGCGGCGAGGTGGGACTCCAGGTAGGCGGTGCGCTCGGGGTCGTCGACCCGGCCGTCGGAGGTGACGGTGTCCTGGTAGGCGGAGCCGTTCTCGGTCACGTAGATCTCGCGGACGCCGTACTCCTCGGTGAGGCGCAGCAGGAGCTCCTCGATGCCGGGGGCGTGCACCTCCCAGTCCATGGCGGTGCGCTCGGGGTTGGGGCCGGGGACCTGGCGGAAGTTCGGGACGGCGCCGGTCGGGTCGTCCTCGACGATCTGGCGGAAGTAGTAGTTGAGGCCGATCCAGTCGAGCGGGGCCGAGATGATCTCCAGGTCGCCGTCCTGGACCGGGAGTTCGACGCCGTACAGGTCGACCATGTCCTGCGGGTAGCCGCGGCCGAGGACCGGGTCGAGCCACCAGCGGTTGATGTGGCCGTCGGCGCGCAGGGCGGCGGCGACGTCCGCGTCGGACTGCGAGGCCGGCTCGATGGTGGAGAGGTTGTTGACGATGCCGATCCGGGCGCCGGGGACGGCGGCGCGCAGCGCCTGCACGGCGAGGCCGTGGCCGAGGTGCAGGTGGTAGGAGGTGCGGACGGCGGCGGTCAGGTCGGTGACGCCGGGGGCCATCTTGCCTTCGAGGTGGCCGATCCAGGAGGAGCAGAGCGGCTCGTTGAGGGTGCACCAGTCGCGGACCCGGTCGCCGAGGCGCTCGGCGACCACGGCCGCGTACTCGGCGAAGCGCTCGGCGGTGGAGCGCTCGGGCCAGCCGCCGCGGTCCTGCTGGGCCTGCGGGAGGTCCCAGTGGTAGAGGGTGGGGAACGGGGTGAGGCCGCGCTCCAGCATGCCGTCGACCAGGCGGTCGTAGAAGTCGAGGCCGGCCGCGTTGACCTTGCCGTCGGCCAGCGGCACCACGCGGGGCCAGGCGATGGAGAACCGGTAGGCGTCCAGGCCGAGGTTCTTGGCGAGGTCGAGGTCCTGCGGCCAGCGGTGGTAGTGGTCGCAGGCGACGTCGCCGTTGTCGTTGTTGTCGATCTTGCCGGGGATGTGCGAGAAGGTGTCCCAGATCGACGGCGCCCGGCCGTCGGTGCTGGCGGCGCCCTCGATCTGGTACGCGGCGGTGGCTGCTCCCCAGCGGAAGTTGGCCGGCAGCGCGTCGAGGTGGTTCACGGGTGGTCCTTTCGAGGGTGAGGGGGCGGCTGGTCCGGTGCGGGTGCGTCAGTTGGCGGCACCCTGACGGTGCCTCACTTGACGGCACCGGCGGTCAGACCGGCCACCAGGTAGCGCTGCAGCAGCAGGAATCCGGCGACGACGGGGAGGCTGACGACCAGCGAGGCGGCCATCACCTGGTTCCAGTAGACGTCGGTCTGCGTGGCGTACCCCTGGAGCCCGACGGCCAGCGTGCGGGTCTGGTCGTTGGTCATGACGGAGGCGAACAGCACCTCGCCCCAGGCGGTCATGAAGGCGTAGACGGCGACCGCGATGATGCCGGGCAGGGCGGCCGGGACGATGATCTGCACCAGGGTGCGGATCGGCCCGCAGCCGTCCACGGCGGCGGCCTCGTCGAGGTCGCGCGGGATGGAGTCCAGGTACCCGGCCAGCATCCAGATGGAGAACGGCAGCGAGAAGGTCAGGTAGGTGAGGATCAGGCCGCCGCGGCTGCCGTAGAGGGCGATGCCGGTCGAGTTGCCGATGTTGACGAAGATCAGGAACAGCGGCAGCAGGAACAGGATGCCGGGGAACATCTGGGTGGACAGCACGGTGATCGTGAAGATCTTCTTGCCGCGGAAGCGGTAGCGGCTCACCGCGTAACCGGCCAGCAGCGCGATCAGCACGGACAGCGCGGTGGCCGAGCCGGCCACGATCAGCGAGTTGGTGAAGTACTTCGCGAGCGGGACGGTCTTCCAGATGTCGATGTACGGCCGGAAGGTCAGCTCGCTGGGGATCCAGCGCCACGGGCCCTGGACGTCGCGCAGCGGCTTGAGCGAGGAGCTCAGCATCACCGCGACCGGGGTCAGGGTGAAGACGGCCAGCACCAGCAGCACGACCCGGCGCAGCCAGCGGAAGGAGGCGGGCGGGTTGATCATTCTGCGTCCTCCCGACGGCGGTTGGTGGCGAGCAGGTAGACCGCGGTCACCAGCAGCAGGAACAGCAGCAGCAGCACCGACATCGCGGAGCCCTGGCCGAAGTTCCAGGTGATGAAGGAGGACTGGTAGATGTGGATCGAGATCAGGTCCGCGGCCTGCGGGGCGGACTTGCCGAACAGCACGAACGGCGTGTTGAAGTCGTTGAACGTCCACAGGAAGAGCACCAGCACCAGCACCAGGTTGACCGGGCGCAGCGAGGGCAGGGTGATCCGGCGGATCTGCTGCCAGACGCCGGCGCCGTCCAGCGAGGCGGCCTCGTACAGCTCGCGCGGGATGTTCTGCAGGCCCGCGGTGAGGGTGAGGAAGGCGAACGGCCAGGACTTCCAGACCGAGACGGTCAGCAGCGCCCAGAAGCTGTTGTCGCCGATCAGCCAGAACGGCTTGTCGCTGGTCAGGTGCAGCTGGTCGTGCAGCACGTGGTTGATCAGGCCGGTGTCCCGCTGGAACATGAACGACCAGGTGATCACGGCTGCGAACACCGGCAGCGCGTACGGAAGCATGAACGCCGCCCGCAGCAGCCCGCGGCCGCGGAACGCGTCCTGGGTGAAGATCGAGGCGGTGACGCCGATCAGCCAGGACAGGCCCACCGACAGCACGGTGAACATGCAGGTCACCCAGAACGAGTGCAGCAGCGCCTTGCCGACCGGGGCGTTGAAGTCCAGCGCCACCTTGAAGTTGTCGAAGCCGGACCAGGGCGCCGAGCCCCAGTCGCGGATGAAGAACTGGGTCAGCTGCTTGAAGGCCATCACGATGCCGGTGACCATCGGCACCAGGTGGATCAGCAGCTCGGCCAGCAGGGCCGGGAGCAGCAGCAGGTAGGGCAGGGCGCTGCGCCCGAACTTCTCACGGATGCGCCGGCGGGCGGGGGCCGCCCCCTTCGGGGCGGCCTCCTTGCCGTTGCCGACGGCCTTGCGGTCGATCACTTTCTCGGACACGTTCGTCAGCTCGCCGGCATCTGCTGCTGGGCCTTGGACAGCTCGTCCTTGACCGTGGCCTCGGTGATCGGCTTGCCCGCGGCGGCGGTCGCCAGCAGGTTCTTGACCGCGGTGCCGATCAGGGTCTCGAACTGGCTCTCGCTCGGGACCTGCGGGAGCGGCGCGGCGCTCTTCTGCAGGACGCCCGCGAGGGTCTGCAGCTCCGGGGTGGAGAACGCGGCGTCGGACTGCGCGGCCTTGACCGACGGCAGCGAGCCGTAGGTGCCGTTGAGGGTCTTCTGCTCCTCGTCGCTGGTCATGAACTTCACGAAGTTCAGGGCGCCGTCGAGGTTCTTGGTGTTCTTGAAGACCGCCAGGTTGATGCCGGCCACCATCGAGGTGGTGGCCTTGTCACCGGTGGCGCCGGCCGGGGCCGGGACCGGGACGACGCCGTAGTCGTCGGGGTTCATGCCGTGCGACTTGAGGTTGGCGCCCGCGGACTGCCACATCAGCATCGCGGCCTTGCCGGTGGCGAAGTCGGTCACCGACTGGTTGGCGGCGTACTCGGCGTTGCCGGGGGCGGCGATCTTGTCGTTGGCGATGAAGTCGACGTACTGCTTGACCGCGGCGACGGCCTCCGGGCTGTCGAAGGTCGGCTTGCCCGAGGCGTCGAAGAAGCCGGTGCCGTGCTGCATGCCGAGGGTGAAGACGTTGTGCACGTTCTCCGAGACGTTGCCGCCCTCGATCGCGATGCCGTACTTGTCGCCCGAGGTCAGCTTCTTGCCGTCCTCGACGAGCTCCTCCCAGGTGGTGGGCGGGTTGGCGATCCCGGCCGCCTGGAACAGCTTCTTGTTGTAGTACAGGCCGTAGGCCATCGAGTACAGCGGGACGGCCGCCGGGTCCTTGCCCTTGGCGCCGGCCGAGGCGATGGTCGACTCCAGGAAGCGGTCCTTGCCGCCGATCTTGTCGAAGGTGGCCTGGTCGAACGGGAGCAGCGCGCCGGTCGCCTGGAGGGAGGCGGACCAGGTGTTGCCGATGTTCAGCACGTCCGGGCCCTGGCCGGACGCGGTGGCGGCGAGGATTCTGTTCAGCAGGTCGGACCAGGGGATCACTTCGAGGTTGACCTTGATGCCGGTCTGCGCCTCGAACTTCTTGAGCTCGGGCTCCAGCACCTGCTTGTCGTTCTCCAGGCTGCTGCCCTGGTTGGAGGCCCAGTACGTCAGGGTCTTCGGGCTGGAGTTGCTGCCGCCGCCGCTGTCGCCGCCGCCACAGGCGGAGGCGGTCAGAACGATCGCGGCGGTCAGGGCGAGGGCGGCGGAGATCCGGTGGGTGCGCATGGGAGGAGCCCCTCTCGGGCTGTCGTCTCGTGGGGGTGAAGAAGCAGTGGAAACTGCTTACTTCACGCCGAGATTTAACGTCTGAGAAAAGTAGACGTCAAGAGGCGCGACGGCGTAGATTCTGCAACGAAGAAGGGACACCGATGACACCGCGAGGCAAGCAGACCGTTCGCGACCTGCGCCGGAGCAGCCGTTCCACGCTACTGCGACACCTGTACTTCCACGGTCCGCTGAGCCGCCAGGAGCTGGGCACCGCCACCGGGCTGAGCGCCGGATCGGTCAGCAACGTAACGGGAGAGTTGCTCACCGACGGGCTGATCGAGGAGTGCGGATCCGTCGAGTCCGACGGCGGCCGCCCCCGCATCCTGCTCCGGGTCACCCCCGGCCAGGCCCACCTGGTCGGCATCGACATCGGCGAGACCCAGGTCCGGGTCACCCTGTTCGACCTCGCGCTCACCGAACTCGCCTCGGCCGACCAGCCGCTGCTCGCCGCGCACGACCCCGAGCGGGTCGTCCGGATGATCGCCAGCGGCCTCGACCAGGTGCTCGCCGCCGCCGGCGTCCCCGCCGAGAACGTGCTCGGCATCGGCATCGGCGTCCCCGGCGTCGTCGAGCAGGGCACCGGCGCCGACCCCGGCGCCGACGTCGTCGTGCACGGCCAGACCTTCGACTGGGACGCCGTCCCGTTCGGCCGCCTGCTGCGCGAGCACACCCCGCTGCCGCTGTACGTCGACAACGGCGCCAAGACCCTCGGCCAGGCCGAGATGTGGTTCGGCGCCGGACGCGGCAGCCGGCACGCCGTGGTCGCCCTGTTCGGCTCCGGCGTCGGCGCCTGCGTGATCGCCGACGGCGCCCGCTTCCGCGGCGCGAGCAGCTCGGCCGGCGAGTGGGGCCACACCAAGGTGCACGTCGGCGGCCGCCCCTGCCGGTGCGGCTCGCGCGGCTGCCTGGAGGCGTACGTCGGCGCCGAGGCCCTGGTCGAACGCTGGGACGGCACCGTGCCCGGCACCAGCGAGAAGGCCGGCCTGGCCGCGCTGCTGCGGGCCGCCGAGGAGGGGCGGCCCAGCGCCGTCGCCCTGCTCGACGAGGCCGCCGAACTCCTCGGCGCCGCCATCGCCGACCTGGTCAACCTCTTCAACCCCGAGCGGATCGTCATCGGCGGCTGGGCGGGCCTGCTGCTCGGCCCCCGGATGCTCCCCGCGATCGACGAGGCCGCGACCCGCTACGCCCTCTCCTACCCCCGCTCCCGCACCACCATCACCCTCTCCGACCTCGGCCCGGACGCGGTGACGCTCGGTGCGGCCACCCTCCCGCTGACCCACTTCCTGGACAGCGGCGGCGAGATGCCCGACCACCTGGCCACCGTCGCCGCCCTCTGACCCCGTCCCGCCCGCGCCCCGTCCCGCTCAAGACGGCGCGGGCGGGACGGTTCACGTCGCGGAAGGCGCAATCAGGGGCCCGGGGAACGGCGGGTCCGTGCTGCTGGTGGTCGGAGCCCATCGGAGGTTCGCGCTGCTGCGTGTAGCGAACGGAACCGGAAGCCGACGCGCTCACTCGGACCGACCGAACCCCCCGCTACCGCCCCGAGGCGCCGGGCACGGCCTCCGCACCGCGCTCGCCGATGGCGGCGACCAGCTCGCGGACGTGCTCGGTGGCCCGCGCCCGCGAGTCGAACGACAGCGTGACCCGGCGCGGCTCCGGCCCGCCGACCTCGATGTCGACCTCGTACTTCGGCTTCCCGCGGATCTCCCGCACGACGGCCGACACCAGCTTGCCGACACCGATCAGCACCAGGGCCACCAGCGCGATCAGCGGGCCGTCCGGCAGGGCCGCGGCGCTCCAGTTCAGCTGCACCCCGCCCGGGCCGGTCAACCGGACCAGCACCGGCACCCCGTCCGGACCGACCACCGCGTCCTTGTCCGGCCGGCCGGTGCCCTCCAGGCCCAGCAGTTCGATGCCGTCACCGAGGTGCGCCGGCCGCAACGCGACCATCCGGCGGCCGAACTCCTCGACGTGGCTCCGCGTCCGGCTCGTCGTCTCCTTCAGCCGCAGGACCCGGCCGCCGCGCAACCGCAACTCGATCAGCCAGCAGTCGAGCGTGCCCGGCCCGCCCCCTTCGCGGACCGCGACCACCTTGACCTGCCGCCAGGAAACCCGGCGGGAACGCCCGATCGACCGCACGACGATGCCGTGCCGGTCGACGACCAACCCCATCCGGGCCACCTGGAAGCACCACACCACGGAGGCGACCAGCAGGACCGCGTGAAACGCCCGCTCCCCGACCGCCGAACTGTTGGCCAGACTGGCGACCGAGATCAGGAGGAACCCCAACCCCACCCCCACCAGGGCTATTCGAGCGGGACTACTCCTCTTCACCGGCTTCATCGGACCCCCCACCGCGTCGTCCACCCGACGCCCGGGCCCGACCCCCCGGGACACCGAACCGTCGGCCCTGATGCCGACGTCATATCACCGATCCGTTCGACACGGGGCGGGTGGCGGACATTCGCGCCAGGGATCAGCTGGTGCCGAACTCGCCTGCGACGGCGGAGGAGACGAAGGCGGCCCAGGACGCGGGGGCGAAGCGCAGACGCGGCCCGTCGGGGTCCTTGGAGTCACGCACGGTGCCCGGACGGTTGGCGTCCACCTCGACGCAGGCACCGCCGTCATCATTGCTGTAGCTGCTCTTGATCCAGTTCTCAGGCGTACCGGTGGAGTGCATCCTCAGCAAATCCTTCCGAGGCAGAACCGATCACGATCTCGGTTTCCCGTGGAGACAGGGCCTGAGCCCGCAACAGATCGTGGTCCTTCCGGCAGCCCACGACGGTCTCCGCATCGTCGTACAGGCGTCCCCAGCGATCGCCCTCCTCATAGGCCGCCATCGACCCGCCCGAATCACCGGCTCGGTCTGAAGCAGGCCCGGGAACGACGGGGTGTACGAGGCGTGTTCCACCGCGCGGTCGTTCAGTTTGTGGAACGTGCTGTATTTCTCGGAGAACGGCTCCCGCTTCGCCAACTCGTAGAGCCTGCAGAACAGTCCGTCCGTCCCGAAGATGACGTCCAGCTTCTCCGACAGTCCTTCCGGGGGCTTGGAGACCCCACCTCGATCCGCGAGAGGTGCCCCTTGGAGAACTTGAGGATGTTTCCCAGGCTCTCCAGCGACATGCTGCCGTTCATCTCTCGGCAGCGGCGGATCCCGGCGCCGTAACCCGCCCCCACGGCACCGACGACCACCTGGCCGTCCTCAAGGCCCTCGCCCTCGGCGACCGCTGGGGACACACCTACTCCCCGCCCTCCCGCAACAACGGCACCGCCCGCGAAACCGTCTGGAGCGAGATCCGCACCGACCCGGCCCCCGCCCCTTCCGAGGGCTGAACCAGCCGCTCACGGAGCCGAGTCGGGGACGTCCTTGCTGCGGTCGTACGCCTGGATCGGGGTCATGGCGCCCAGGCCGGGGAGGGGGGCCGTGGCATCGTGGCTGACGTTGGCGCAGCCGCTGGTGTCGTCGGCGGTGCGGACGTCGGCGTTCTTCAGGGCGGCGGACCGGTCGGGGGCGGGTGTCGCGGGAGCGGTGCCGCCGGCGGTGGCGGGGTAGCTGGTGCCGGTGGTCCAGTCGGTGCCGATCAGCAGCTCGATCGAGCCGCCCTGCCCGGCGCGGACGGCGCCGGCGGGGAGGCCGAGGTCCGCCGCGACCTGTCGGGCGGCGGCTTCCTTGCCGGCGGGGTAGGTGACCGCGCTGCGGTCGGCGGTGACGCCCTGTCCGGTGGTGGTGTTCTTGGCGAAGCCGTCCTGCCGGAGCTTGTCGACGAGCGCCCCGGCCCGGCCGGTGATGCCGGTGCCGTTGCGCACCACGACGGTGATGCCGCTACGGGCCGGGCCGCTCGCGGCGGGGGACGTGGCGGACGCGGGGGACGTGGCGGCTGCGGGGGTCGACGGCGCCGCCGGGGCGGAGGGCGTGGCGGGGGCGGCGTCCGGGGCGGGGTCGCCGGTGAGCGGCCGGTCGTCCTTGATCATCCGGAACAGCTCGGTCGCGCCCGGGCCGATCACCCGCCGGTTGGTGTCCGCGGGGTCGGGCACGACCTGCATGGTGGTGAAGGTGATCCGCTCGGTGGGCACCTTGCTGATGTCCTCGCCGAGTCCGACCAGTCTGGTGATGCCCTTCAGTCCGGGGTCGACGGTGAGCGCGCTGGTGGCCGCGTTGGCCAGCGACAGCAGTTCGGCCGGGTTGGTGAGCGTCCCGGCGCTCTTCAACTGGCGGATCATCGAGCCGAGGAAGAGGTGCTGGGCCGAGGCGCGGCCGATGTCGGTGCCGTCGCCGAAACCGTACCTGGTCCGGACGAACTGGAGCGCCGCCATGCCCTGCAGGGTGTGTTCGCCCTTCGAGAGCTTGAGGTGCGAGCGCGGGTCGTAGATGTTGTCGTCGACGCAGACCGGGACGCCGCCCACCGCGTCCGACATCTTGATCACGCCGCCGAAGTCGACCTGGACGAAATGGTCGATCGGCAGGTCGGTCAGCTTGCGCACGGCCGCCACGGTGCAGCCGGGGCCGCCCTGCAGGGAGGAGTTGATCATGGCGTGCTTCTGCGCCTTGAACACCTGCTTGCCCGACTCGTCCTTGCAGGCCGGCAGGTCGGTCCGCAGGTCGCGCGGGATGCTCATCACGGTGGCGTTGCTGCGGTCCGCGGAAACGTGCAGCAACAGGTTGACGTCGGCGTTCGCGCCGCCGCCGCACTCGGCGCCGCCGATGTTGCAGTCCTCCGGGTTGTCGCGGGTGTCGGAGCCGATCACCAGCACGTTGATGGGGGTGCGGCCGAAGGCGTCCGGCGTCTCGTGCCCGGCGTCGCCCTCCTCGCCCGCGAACAGCGGCGCCTCCTTGATGTTGGCGTTCAGCCGGTAGTAGACGTAGCCGCCCGCCGCGACGGTCAGCACCACCACCCCGGCCGTCCCGTACACCAGCGCCTGCTGCCAGCGCCGCATCCGCCGCCGGCCCCGCCGTCCCCGCCGCCCCCGCTGCCGGGCCGCCTCCCGCCGCGCGGCCCGGCCGCCGGTCGTGCCGTCCGCCGCCGCGCCCCCGGGCCCGTCCCCCGCCGGCCGGGCGGTCCCGGCCTGTCCGCGCTTCACATCGCACCCCCGTGGCCCGGCCGTTCCGGGCTCGTCCACCCCTATAGATGCGCGGCCCCCCACGGGTGTTTCACGGCTCTCCGAACACTTTTCCGGCCCGCCCCGGGACGTCCCGCCCGGGGCGGCGCCGGGACGCGGTTCAGGCGGCGCCGGGACGCGGTTCAGGCGGTGCGGGCGTCGTAGCTCTCGCGGTGGGCGAGCACGTCGTCCATGTGCCCCTCGGCCCAGGCTTTGACGCCGCGCACCATCCCGTGCAGCGACCGGCCGAGGTCGGTCAGCTCGTAGGAGACCGTCACCGGCACGGTCGCCACCACGGTGCGCGAGACCAGGCCGTCGCGCTCCAGGGAGCGCAGCGTCTGGGTGAGCATCTTCTGGCTCACCCCGGCCAGCAGGCGCCGGAGTTCCGAGTAGCGCATCGCCCGGGGCTCACCGGCGCAGTCGGCGCCGGGCTCCTGCGGGCCGCCGCCGCCGAGCGCGGCCAGGACCAGCGTGACCCACTTGTCGGAGATCCGGTCCAGCAGCTTGCGACTGGGGCAGACCGCGAGGAAGGCGTCGTACTCCGCCTTGGCCCGGGCCCGCTGCTGGGCCGCCGTCGTCGTCGCCATCCGGACCTCTCCTCCCACCCACCCGGGGGTGCCCTACGCACTTCGAAGTGCCCGCTTCCCGAAAGGAAGTTGCGAACTAATGATGGGGCAAGGAGCTCCCGGGAACCACCCCCGGTCCGACAGGAAAGGCACCACATGAACACCCCGTCCGCGCCGCTCCCCGGCGGCACCTGGTCCCTGGGCGACCTGCCCGTCAGCCGGTTCGGCTACGGCGCCATGCAGCTCGCCGGCCCCGGTGTGATGGGTCCCCCGGCCGACCGCGAGGGCGCGCTCGCCGTCCTGCGCGAGGCCGTCGACCTCGGCATCACCCACGTCGACACCGCCGACGCCTACGGGCCGCACGTCACCAACCGGCTGATCCGCGAGGCGCTGCACCCGTACCCGGACTCGCTGCGCCTGGTGACCAAGGTCGGCGCGACCCGCGACGCGGCGGGCGGCTGGCCCCCGGCGCGCAGGCCCGAGGAGCTGCGCCGGGCCGTCCGGGAGAACCTGGAGAACCTCGGCCTCGACGCGCTGGACGTGGTCAACCTCCGGCTCGGCGACGCGGCCGGCCCGGTGCCCGGTTCGCTCGGGGAGGCGTTCGGGGCGCTCGTCGAACTCCAGCGGCAAGGGCTCGTCCGGCACCTCGGCGTGAGCAACGCGACGCCGGAGCAGGTCGCCGAGGCCCGTTCGATCGCACCGGTCGTGTGCGTGCAGAACATGTACAACCTCGCCCACCGCCAGGACGACGCGCTGATCGACGAACTCGCCGGGCAGGGCATCGCCTACGTGCCCTTCTTCCCGCTCGGCGGCTTCAGCCCGCTGCAGTCCTCGGCGCTCACCGCCGTGGCCGCCCGGCTGGGCGGGACGCCGATGTCGGTCGCCCTGGCCTGGCTGCTGCGGCGGTCGCCGAACATCCTGCTGATCCCCGGCACTTCGTCGGTGGCGCACCTGCGCGAGAACGTCGCGGGCGCGGGGCTCCGGCTCTCCGCCGACGACCTCGCCGAGCTGGACGGGATCGGCCGCTGACCCGCACGCCTCCGGCCGGGCCGCTGCGGGGCGAGAGCGCTCCGCCCCGCAGCTGCCCGCCCCGCAGCTGCCCGTCCCGCAGCTGCCCGGCCGGGGGCGGCCGTCAGAAGTCCACCGGCTCGCGGATCAGCGGGCAGGTCATGCAGTGCCCGCCGCCGCGCCCCCGGCCGAGTTCCGCGCCGACGATGGTGATCACCTCGATGCCGGCCTGGCGGAGCAGCGCGTTGGTGGTGGTGTTGCGGTCGTACGTGATCACCACGCCCGGTTCGAGCGCGACGGCGTTGTTGCCGCTGTCCCACTGCTGCCGCTCGGAGGCGTAGACGTCGCCGCCGGTGCCGATCACCCGCAGCGCGGGCAGCCCCAGCGCCTCGGCCACCACCTGGGTGAACGGGCGGGAGCCCTCGTCCACCACCTCCACGCCGGGGGCCCGGTCGGTGGGGTAGAGGGAGAAGGCGTGCACCCGGTCCATGATCGCCGGGTAGAGGGTGACGGTCTCCCGGTCGGCGAAGGTGAACACGGTGTCCAGGTGCATCGCCGAGCGCAGCTTGGGCATCCCGGCGACCACCACCCGGCGGGCCGCGCCCCGGGCGAACAGCGCGGCGGCGACCTGGGTGATCGCCTGCCGGGAGGTCCGCTCGCTCATGCCCATCAGCACCACGCCGTTGCCGATCGGCATGACGTCGCCGCCCTCGAAGGTGGACTGGCCCCAGTCCCGCTCGGGGTCGCCCCACCAGACGGTGGCGCCGGTGAAGTCCGGGTGGAAGGCGTACACCGCCTTCATCAGCAGCGTCTCGTCGTGCCGGGCGGGCCAGTACAGCGGGTTGAGGGTGACGCCGCCGTACAGCCAGCAGGTGGTGTCGCGGGTGTAGAGGGTGTTGGGCAGCGGCGGCATCAGGTACTCGCGGACCCCGGTGGCCTCCCGGGCCAGCGCCAGGTAGCCGGAGCGGTACTCCTCGGGCAGGTCGGTGGTGGCCAGGCCGCCGATCAGGAACTCGGCCAGCGCCGCCGGGTCCAGCGTCTCCAGGTACTCCCGGGTGCCGTCGACCAGCCCCAGGCCGACCTGGTCCGGGACGATCTTGCGGTCCAGCAGCCAGTCCCGGGCGCCCGGCACCGCGACGGTCCGCGCCAGCAGGTCGTGCAGCTCGACCACCTCGACGCCGCGCCCGGTCAGCCGGTCCACGAAGTCGGCGTGGTCGCGCTGGGCGTTCTCCACCCACATCACGTCGTCGAACAGCAGGTCGTCGGCGTTGCCGGGGGTGAGCCGCCGGTGCGCGAGCCCCGGCCGGCAGACCAGCACCTTGCGCAGCCGGCCCACCTCGGAGTGGACACCCAGAGCGGTCGGAGCAGTCATCAACGCGATCCCTTCGCAACGTACGGAACGGAAGTCATCTCGACGGGGCGGACCCGACGGCCGCCGGTCTCACAGGTCGATCCACCCGGCGGCCAGCGCCACCACGCCCACCACCGCGCCGGCCACCGACACCACCAGCACCACCAGTTCGCGCGGCGAGAACAGCCGCCGCCCCTGCTCCCGGCGGGCCATCACGAACAGCACGGTCGCGGGCGCGTAGATGATCAGCGACACCAGCAGGTACGCCCAGCCCGCCGCGTACACCAGGAAGGCCGTGTACGCCGTCGCCAGCCCGGACACCAGCCAGGCCCCGGCCCCGGCCCGGTCCTGCCGGGCCACCAGCACCGCGTACCCGGCGGCCAGCAGGTACGGGATCAGGCTGAGCGTGCTGGTCAGGTCGAGCGCGAAGTCGAAGGCGTCGTCCGAGAAGGCCGTCACCACCAGCATCACCTGCGACAGCGCGGTGGTCAGCAGCAGCGCGGGCACCGGCACGTCCTGGCCGGTGGCGCGGGCCAGGAAGCGCGGCATGTCCTCGTCCTTGGCCGCGACGAACAGCACCTCGGCGGCCATCAGCGTCCACGCCAGGTAGGCGCCTAGCACCGAGACGATCAGCCCAACGCTGACCAGCACCTTCCCCCAGGTGCCGACCGCCGCCTCCAGCACGCCCGCCATCGACGGCTGCCGCAGCACGGCGATCTCGCCCATCGGCAGGATGCCGTACGAGACGATCGTCACCGAGGCGAACACCGCGAAGACGCTCAGGAAGCCGAGCACGGTGGCCCGGCCGACGTCCGAACGCCGCTTCGCGTGCCGGGAGTAGACGCTCGCGCCCTCCACCCCGAGGAACACGAACACGGTGGCCAGCATCGTCCCGTGCACCTGGTCGTACAGCGAGCCCGCGTAGGAGGCGCCCTGGAAGTTGGCGGCGAACACGTCCGCCTTGAAGGTGAACAGCGCCAGCAGGACGAACACCAGGATCGGCACCAGCTTGGCCACCGTGACGATCCGGTTGATCATCGCGGCCTCCTTCACGCCGCGCCGCACCAGCAGGAAGAAGCCCCACAGCCCGCACGAGGACAGCACCACCGCCAGCGCCGTGTCGCCGTCCCCGAGCGCCGGGGCGAGCGCCCCGACCGTCGACATGATCAGCACCCAGTACGTCACGTTGCCGACGCAGGCGCTCGCCCAGTAGCCGAACGCCGAGAAGAAGCCCAGGTACTCGCCGAAACCGGCCTTCGCGTAGGCGTACACGCCCGCGTCCAGCTTCGGCCGCCGCACCGACAGGGTCTGGAACACCAGCGCCAGCATCAGCATGCCCGTCCCGGCGATCAGCCAGGCGATCAGCGCGCCCAGCACGCCGGTCTCCTGCGCGAACCGCCCCGGCAGCGAGAAGACCCCCGCGCCGACCATCGAACCGACCACCAGCATGGTCAGCGTCGGCAGCGCCAGCTTCGCCGCCGCGACCTCCGGCCCCCGGACCGTCTCCTCCGTCGCCACCCGCACCGCTCCCTCTCGCTCGCGACGCCCGGGCACCCCGGACGCCCCGGACGCCCCGGACGCCCCGGAAACCGCGGGCGCCACCGCCGCGGGCGGAACGCTACCAACCGAATGTCCGATTCACCCGACTATGTACCCCGTCCGCGCGCCGCCCCCGACACCGTCCATAGCCTCGCCCCGGGACCGCTCCCCCACCCCGCTCCCCTGCCCCGCACCCCCGCCCCCGCACCCCCGCCGACCCCCGTCCCGGCCCGCCGTAGGCTGATGCCCCGTCACGTCCGCGACGGTTCCGCAGTGGCGCGGGCCGGCGGTCCGGCGGTCGATGGGAGACGGGCATGGAATTCACCGAACAGGACGGCCCGCTGCGCCTGGTGGTCACCGGCGGCGGCACCGGCGGGCACACCTACCCCGCGCTGACCGCGGTGCGGGCGCTGCAGGAGCGGCTGGCCGCGCGCGGCCGGGCGGTCGAGGTGCTGTGGATCGGCACCGCGGCCGGCCTGGAGGCCCGGGTCGCCCCCGCCGAGGGCATCCGGTTCGCACCCGTCGCGACCGGCAAGATCCGGCGCTCCTCCAACCCGCTGAAGCTGGTCTCCCCGGCCAACGTCCGGGACATGTGCCGCGTCCCGCTCGGCGCCTGGCAGGCCCGCGCGCTGATCGCCGAGTTCGCCCCGGACGTGGTGCTGGCCACCGGCGGCTACGTGGCGGTGCCGGTCGGCCTGGCCGCCCGCTCCTGCCGGGCCCCGCTGGTGGTGCACGAGCAGACCGTCCGCCTCGGGCTGGCCAACAGGGTGCTGGCCCGCGCCGCGACCCGGGTCGCGGTCTCCTCGGAGTCCACCCTGCCGCTGCTGCCGAAGTCCGCCCGGCCCACCGCCGCGGTGACCGGCAACCCGGTGCGTCCCGCCGTGCTCGCCGGGCAGGCCGACAAGGCCGTCAGCGCCCTCGACCTGTACGGGTTCAACCGCTCGCTGCCGACGGTCTACGTCACCGGCGGCGCCCAGGGCTCGGTGCAGATCAACACCCTGGTCTCGGCGGTCCTGCCCGACCTCCTGCAACGGGCCAACGTCGTCCACCAGTGCGGCCCGGCCAACGAGGCCGCCCTGCGCGAGCACGCCCGCGCGCTGCCCCCGCACCTGGCCGGCCGCTACCTGCTCACCGGCTACCTCGGCGCCGAACTCCCCGACGTCCTGGCCCTCGCCGACGTGGTCGTCAGCCGCAGCGGCGCCGGCACCCTCGCCGAACTCACCGCCCTCGGCAAGGCCGCCGTCTTCGTCCCGCTCGCCTCCTCCGCGGGCAACGAGCAGGCCCACAACGCCACCCACCTCCAGCAGGCGGGCGCCGCCACCGCCCTCCTCGGCGACGTCACCCCCGCCGACCTCCAGGCCGCGCTCGCCCCCCTGCTCGCCGATCCCCGCCACCGCGCGACGATGGCCGCCAACTCCCGCGCCCACGGCCGCCCGGACGCCGCCGACCGCCTCGTCGACGTCCTGCTCTCGGTGGTCGGCACCCGCCGCTGAGCCCCGGCCGGGGGCCGTCCGACCCCGGGGCGGTCCCCGTCAGCGGTGCCTGCCAGCGGTGCCCGTCAGCGGTGCCTGCGCGGCCGGGGCGGACCGCCGTCGACGAACCCGACCGGCCCGCGGGACGGCAGCAGGAGGGTCAGCGCCACGGAGGCGACCACCCAGACGAGCACACCGAGCAGCACCGCGAACAGGCCGGACATCCGGGTACCGGAGAGCAGGACGGTCGCGAGGGCGCCGTTCGCCAGACCCGCGCCGACCGCCGTCTGCACGTCGGGCCGCTGCCGCGCAAAGACCCGGCCGAGCCTGCGGACGAGGGGGCCCTGCACCATCCACAGGACGGGAGCACCCACGAGACCCAGGATCAGCACCCCCCACCAGGGCAGCGGCGTGAAGAACAGGAACAGCGGACAGGAGAGCACGGTCACGCCCAGGGCGACGGCGAGCCCGGCCATCTCCTCCTCGTCCTCCTTGACGGACCGGTCGACCTCCGTCCCGAAAGCCAGGGCCAGACCCGTGACGACGGCGACCAGAACCGCCCAGAACACGGGCCACCCGGCAAAGGCGAACAGTTGGACGCCGATCAGCACGGCGCCCGCCAGCGCGCTCCGCCCGATGGCGGCCGGTTTCTTCACCAGTGCTTCCCCGGCACCGTCCTCCTGCCCCTCCTGCCCCTCCTGCGCCTCCTGCTCCTCCGGCTGCTCGTCGACCGGTGCGGGCGCCCGCGGCACCGGCGCCCGCACCGGCACCCGGCGGACCGGGGCACCGGCCGGGGGCGCGTCGAGCACCGTCGGCGGGAACGGGCCCGCCGGTTCGGCCCGGTGCGCGGTCTCGGTCGCGGCGGCGTGCAGGCCCGGGGACGGCGGGCGGGGCGGGGCGGGGCGGGGCTCCTGCGGACGGCCCGCCAGCAGGGCCGTGACCGCCTCGATCACCTCGGCGGTGCCGGCGGGCCGGTCCGCGGGCTCCTTCTCCAGGAGGTGCAGGACGAGCCGGTCGACGTCGGCGGGGACCGCGGCGCGGTGCCGGCCGGGCGCCTCGGGCCGCCGGGTCAGGTGCTGGTGGAGGACGGCCAGCGGGGCGCCGGTGAAGGGCGGCCGGCCGGTCAGCAGGGTGTGCAGCAGGCAGCCGACGGCGTAGAGGTCGGCGGCGGGCCCGATGTCCCGGTCGCCCCGGGCCTGTTCGGGGGCCATGTAGGCGGCGGTGCCGACGGCGTGGCCGGTACCGGTGAGCGCGAGGTCCTCGTACAGGTGCTTGGCGATCCCGAAGTCGAGGATCTTGACCGTCCCGTCGGCCAGCAGCATGGCGTTGGCCGGCTTGATGTCCCGGTGCACCAGCCCCGCCCGGTGCGCGGAGGCCAGGCCGGTGCACACCTGGAGGACCCATTCGAGGGCGTCCCGCACCGGCGGCAGGGCACCCTCCGCGACCACCTCGTCCAACGACCGGCCGTCGAGGAACTCCATCACCAGGAACGGCGCGTGGCCGTCCTCGGGGCCGGTCCGCCCCAAGTCGTGGATCGTCACGATGTGCGGACTGCTGAGGTTGCCCGCGGCCCTGGCCTCGGCGGCGAACCGCTCCACGCTGACCGAAGCCGAGTCGGCGTTCGTCAGCAACTTCACCGCCACCGGCCGACCGACCCGCTCGTCGAAGGCCCGCCACACCTGGCCCATCCCGCCGGACCCCAGAACCGACTCCAACCGGTACCGGCCGTCCAACCTCGTTCCGTGCATCTCCACCCCGTCACGGCCTCGGCAACGCGCCCCTCCAGCCGTGCACTCTATCCAGCCGACCGACCCCCCACCCCGGCCCGACCACCCCGCAGAACACCGCAGCCCCCGGGCCGTTGCCCCCGCCCGGATGCTGCACGCCAGGTCACCGACCGTCCGACCCGCTCCTCCACGGTGGGCCGCCAGGGGTTCGAACTCCCTCCGGCGTCCTGGTCCGAGTTCGACATCAGATCTGGACCACGTGGACGTCCCGGGCGTCCAGGGCCTTCAGGCAAGCCGTGAGGTCAGCCGGGCCGCTGGTGAAGACAACAGCGCTGCCGTGTCGGGCCGCAGTCAGCGCGACCAGGGCGTCCACGGCGCCCGGACGCTTCTTCGGAGGCAACTCGGCCGCAGCGAGCGCGCTACCGATGCGCTGCCGCTCGGCCAGATCCGGCCCGGTCGCACACACGATGCAGACCGTCTGTCCAACGCGCGCGAATTGCGCCTCAGCGGCTTCCACCTCGGCCATCTGCCGGGTAGCGGCGTTGACGAGATAAGCCGAAACGTCCAGCCCCGCGCGCTCGGCATGCTCCCGAATGCGCTCGGCGTGATCGCTGTCGAGGCTGATGCTGATGCTGGTCCTGGCCGTGCCACCGGCTTATTACGCGTATTACGCCCCGCCAGGCACCTTCCGCCCGGCGATCGCCGGCAGTGCACGACCGCGCCCCCTGAACACGCCGTCGAGCCCTCCGCGGCCACCGCCCTGACAACACGTCAGCACACCGGCGGATGCCCCACCCCAAAAGCACAGCAGCACCCCGAGCCAGGGAATCAGCCGGGGTGCTGCGTACAGGTCAGAGGCGGTATGACCGCCACGTTCCAGGTGGGCCGCCAGGGGTTCGAACCCTGAACCTACGGATTAAAAGTCCGCAGCTCTGCCAATTGAGCTAGCGGCCCGCGGCAGGCGCGAACCGGGTGGGAGAGCGCCTGCCGGGGTGATCCTACCTGGTGCCCGGTGGGGGAGGAGCAGTGGATTGCCGGGCGGGTCGCGGGGGTTCGCGGCCGGGGGTGGCGGGCGGTCAGGCCGGGGGGAGGTGGGCGGTTCGGACGCGTTGGAGCCAGGCCTCGACGGGGCGTTCGTCGGGGGCGGCGGGGAGGACGCCGGGGCGGTCGAAGCGGGTCTCGGCGTCGGCGAGGAGGGCCGTGGCGTCCTCCGGGCGGTCGGCGTAGCGCTCGCCGAGGGCGCGGACGTGCTCCGGGTCGGGGAGGCGGATCTCCAACCGGCCGGTCTCGTGCAGGGCGACACCCTGCCGGACCAGCCGGACCAGGTGCCGGGCGTGCTTGGCGGCCCCGGCCCGGCCCGCCAGGTCGGTGCGGTCGCGGGCGGTGAGTTTGCGGAACTGCTGGCCGGCGTAGCCCAGGTAGGAGCGCCGGACGGCCGGGCCGCACAGGAGGGCCTCCCGCAGGCCGATCAACTCCTCGCCGAGCGGCGTCCGGACTTCGTACAACTCCGCGGGCAGCCAGACCAGTTCGCTGGCGGTCGGGTTGCCGGAGAGGGCCAGTCGGCACCACTTGGCGGCCTCGTGCAGGGTGCGGTCGGGCCGGGTGGTGACGTGCGACTCGGCGGGGCGGTGCAGGCCGTGGAAAGCGGTGGTGGGCGCGGCGAACAGGCCGAGCCGGTCGAGGTCGGACCCGGCGTGCGCCAGGCCGTACGCGGTGGAGCCGACGATGCCGGAGAGCAGGACGTGCACGGGCGAACGCCTCCTCGGCGGTCGTGGACGGGCAGGAGCGGCAGGAGTGGCAGTGTGTCCCGGACCGGACCGCCCGCGCGAGCGATTTCCGCACCGGGGACAGGGCCGCAGGGCCACGGGCGGGCGGAAGGCGCGGCCCGGACGGCCGGACGGCGGGCCCCGGGAGACAGAACCCGGCGTACGGGCCGACTCCGGGCCGGGTTACCGGTCGCGGACCGGCCCCGCGCCGATACTGGCCCCATGGCGAACGGCGAGGTCCCGGCGGCGAAGCTGCGTGCCTGGTGGGCGCACCGGCAGTGGTTGGACGGCGGGCGGCACCGGGGCGCGTCGGCGGCCGAGGTGCTGGCGGCGACGGGGTGGGCCCGGTCGGGCGGCGGTTCGGCGCCGTACCTGGGGCTGTTCGCCCGGGCCGGGTTGCGGCGGGCGGAGGTGGACGCGGCGCTGGCCGCGCTGGAGGTGCAGGAGCTGCCGGCCGCCCGGGGACGGAGCTACCTGCTGCCCGCCGACGACTTCGCGCTGGGCCTGGCGGCGGGCGCGGGTGCGGTGGAGACGGAGCTGGGCGCGGCCGAGCGGCAGCTCGGGGTGTCCCGGGACGAGATCGAGCAGCTCTGCCTGGCGGTGTCCCAATTGCTCTCCCCCACCGAGCCGTTGACCTCGGCCGAGCTGCACGCGCAGGCCGGTTCGGCGGTGCGCGCGCTGGGTGGGGCGGGCCGTCGGCGCGGGGTGGCGACCACGCTGCCGCTGGCGCTCGACCTGCTGCGCTCGCGCGGCCTGGCCCGCCGGGTGCCGCTCGACGGGCGGCTCGACCGCCAGCGGCACGGGTACCTGCGCTGGGACCGGGCCGTGCACGGGGAGGCCGCCGACCTGGCCCGGCGCTACTTCGCCTGGGCGGCCCCGGCCTCGGTGCGGCACTTCCGCTGGTTCTCCGGCTTCGGCGCCGCGACCGCGAAAGCCGCGCTGGCCCCGCTGGAACTGGTCCGGCTGCCCGGCACCGAGCTGCTGCTGCCCGCCGAACTGGCCGACGGGTTCCGCCGGGTTCGCCGTCCCGGCCGAGCCCGCGTACGCCCTGCTGGCGGCCGCCGACGGCCTGCACCTGCTGCACCGCGACCTGGCCCGGCTGGTCGACCCGCGGGACGCGGACCGGCCCGTCCCGGCCGCCCGGCCCGAGCGGGGCCTGGGCGCGGAGCGCGACCCGCGGACCCACCTGGTGGTGGACCGGGGCCGGATCGTCGGCTTCTGGGAGTACGACCCCGAACTTCCGGAGCTGGTGCACCAGTTGTTCGTGCCGATGAACCCCGCCCTGCGGGCCGCGATCGACGCCGCCGGGGACTTCGTCCGCACGGACCTCGGCGACGCCCGCGGCTCGGGCCCGGACTCGCCGCGCGGCCGGGCCCCGCGGCTGGCCGCGCTGCGCGCCGCAGGCGAGTGAACCGCCTTTCCTACTCCGGGAGTTCGAGCGGAAGGTAGCCGTAGCCGGTGGAGTTCGGGACGGCTGCGCGCAGACCGTCCAGCAGTGCCTTGGGCGGCGCGGCGTACACCGTGGTGTAGTGGTGCTCGCCGAGCGCCGGATCGTTGGCCCAGGCGGGCCGCTCCTCGGCGGGGGTGGTGGCGAAGTGCCCGTCGGCGCCGTTCCGGTTCCCCCGGCCGTCCAGCCGCACCCACCACGAACTGCCGGGCAGCAGAACGCCGTTGAGCCCGTGCAGGACTTCGAGCCGCTGGTAGCACAGGCCCGCCGGGATGCCGTTGGCGCGCAGCAGCGCGGCCAGCAGGTGCGACTTGCCGTGGCAGATCGCGTTCCCGGCGGCGAGCACGTCGGAGGCCCGGTAGGCGGCCGACCAGCGGCCGACGTCCGCCGAGTGGTCGATCCGGTCGCGGACGTACTCGAACACCGCCTCGGCGGTCCGCACCGGGTCGTCCTGCCGCAGCCGCGCGGCGAGGGCGACGATCTCGGGATGGCCGTGGTCGACGGTCTCGTCCGCGGCGAGGTACGCGGACGGGTCCGACCGGTCGGCCCGCAGCGGGCCGTGGGGGGAGACTGAGAGATCCATGGCAGTGATGCTCGGCCGCCGACCGCCCGGCCCGCAAAGGGATTCCAGCGGGTGGGATAGCGTCGGGACGAGACCGTCGTGGACGAAGGAGCGGACGACATGGCGCAGGACGCGGAGCGGGACGAGGTACTGGTGGTCACCGGCGGCGGCCGCGGCATCGGGGCGGCCACCGCGCTGCTCGCCGGCGAACGCGGCTACCGGGTGTGCGTCAACTACCGCAGCGACCAGGACGCGGCGGACGCCGTGGTGGAGCGGATCCGGGCCGCCGGCGGCACCGCGATCGCCGTCCGCGCGGACGTCTCGCGCACCGCCGGGGTGACCGCGCTCTTCGACGCCGTCGACCGCGAACTCGGCACCCTCACCGCGCTGGTGAACAACGCGGGCACGCTGGAGCAGCAGTGCCGGCTGGACGAGCTCGACGAGGACCGGCTGAACCGGATCTGGGCCGCCAACATCACCGGCCCGTTCCTGTGCGCGGCCGCGGCGGTGCGCCGGATGTCCACCCGGTACGGCGGCCGGGGCGGCGCGATCGTCAACGTCGGCTCGGCGGCGTCCCGGCTCGGCTCGCCGAACGAGTACGTCGACTACGCGGCGTCCAAGGGCGCCCTGGACTCGATGACCACCGGCCTGTCGCTGGAGGTCGCGGCCGAGGGCATCCGGGTCAACGCCGTCCGCCCCGGCCTGATCCACACCGGCATCCACGCCCTCGGCGGCGAACCCGGCCGGGTCGACCGGGTCGGCCCCAACCTCCCGATGGGGCGCGGCGGACAGCCCGAGGAGATCGCCGAGGCGATCCTCTACCTGCTCTCCCCCGCCGCCTCGTACGTCACCGGCGCCTTCCTGGACGCGGCCGGCGGACGCTGACCGCCCCGCCCCGGCCCGGCGCCACCCGGTCCCGCCTCGGTACCGGTTCGGTGAACGCCCCGGCCCGACGTCCGCCCCGGCGCCTACCGTGGGACGCATGACCGAGACCGAGATCGCCGCCGCGCCCTTCCTCGACATCCCCGACGTCCCCAACCTCCGCGACGCCGGGGCCGGCGTCTACCGCCCCGGGCTGCTCTACCGCTCGGCCACCCTCCACCACCTCACCGACGAGGGCCTGCGGCGCTTCGCGGAACTCGGCGTCCGCACCGTCCTCGACCTGCGCAGCACCCCGGAGGTCGAGGCGCACCCGGACCACCTGCCGGACGGCGTCGACTACCTGCACCTGCCGATGCTGCCCGACCCGGCCACCACCGACCGGGTCTGGCCCGAGGACCAGGCCGCGCTCTACCCGTTCATGGCCGAGACCGGCGGCATCGCCGTCGCCGCCGCCGTCCGCGCCCTGGCCACCGGCGCCCCGCTCCTGGTGCACTGCGCCGTCGGCAAGGACCGCACCGGCCTGACCATCGCCGTCCTGCAGACCCTGGCCGGCCTCCCGCTCGAAGCCGTCACCGCCGACTTCCTCCGCTCCAACCCCGGCCTCGGCCTCGACCGGGGCCCCGTCCCCTACTTCGACACCGCTGGCGTCGAACGCCTCTCCCGCCCCGTCGAAGCCGCCCACCTGCACGCCGCCCTCACCCACGCCACCACCCGCCACGGCTCCCTCGCCGCCTACCTCCGCGACCACGGCGCCACCGACACCGACCTCGCCACCCTCCGCACCCTGGGACCCGCCTGATCGCGGCGCGGCCGCCCCGGCGTCCCACCACGACGTGCCCCGCCCGCGAGCCGCCCGGGTGTCCCAATCGCCGTTCCCCGGGCGGTGGGCGGCTCGTTAGGAGCGTTACCGTGGGCGGGACGTCCATCGGTGTGTCCGGCTTGTCGTCGTGAAGGTGTGCGGTCGTGAGGCCGTGCAGTCGTGAAGGAGTCCGTTCCATGGCCCGTTTTCCCGCCACCGCCGCCGTTGCCGCCACCGGGCTGATCGGTGGGTACGCGACCGCGCGGTTCAGTGGCCGTCGCGAGCTGGGGGGCGCCGTGCTGGCGGTGGCCGGGGCGGCGGCCGCGGTGCGCTGGGGGCGGCGGTCGGGGGTGCCGGCCGCGGCGGGGCTGACCGCGCTGTACCTGGGGGCGTTCGGCGGCTCGCACCCGCTGGCGAAGAAGATCGGGGCCTGGCCGGCCGTGCTGACCGTGACGGGTGTGGTGGCCGCCGCCTCCGCGCTGGCCACCGGCGACTGAGCGGGGCCGGTCAGCCGGCGAAGCGCCGTTCGAAGGCCGTCCGGTTCGCGGAGGGCGAGTTGCGGTCCCAGACCGCGAACACCACCCGGTCGAAGGCCGCGCCCCACGCGTCCAGGGCGTGCCCGAAGGCGTCCGCGACCTCGACCGGGTCGTTGCGGAACACCCCGCAGCCCCAGGCGCCCAGCACCAGTTCCCGCCCGCCGTTCTCGGCGGCGACGGCCAGCACCCGGGCGGCCCGGGCGGCCAGCACCGGGGCGAGGTCGAGCCGGCGGCCGGGCGAACGCAGCGCCAGTTGGCCCGCGTTGGGCGCGGGCGAGGTCAGGAAGCCGACCCGGTGGGTGCGTTCGAGCAGGTCCCCCCGGGCGTCCCGGATCACCGGCACGCCGGGCGACCAGATCACCCGGTGGCTGTAGTGCAGGTCGGTGGAGGCCCGGTGCGCCTCGTAGTAGTCCGGGGCCTCCAGCAGGCAGCGGTAGAGCAGCGCGGTGCGGCAGACGTCCTCCTCCTGGGCCTTCGCGCCGCGCAGGTACCCGCCGCCGGGGTTGCGCGCGGACGCGAAGTTGAGCACCGCGACGCCGTTCCCGCCGTCCTCCACCAGCCGCCGGGCGGCCTGCATGCTGCCCTCGCCGGTCACCTCGACCACCGCCCCGGCCGCCAGCGGCCCCGGGCCGGGCCCGAACTCCGCGTCCGCCGGGTACGAGACCGTGCCGGCCCTGGCCTCGGCCAGCTCCTCGGCGATCCGCACCACCGCCCCGCCCGGGCTCCGGTACTCGCCCCGGTCGGCGATCTGCTCGTTCTGCGCGGCCACGGCCTGCTGCCTACTGCTCATGCCTGGGCACGCTAATCGCCAACTCCCGCGTCCACCAATGATTTTCGGCCCGGAAACGCGGGCGGGCCCGCCCCACCGAAGTGGAGCGGGCCCGGTCCTGCCGGCCTGCGGCAGGTCAGTTCTTCCAGCGCGGCTTGCGGTCGCCGCCACCGTTGTAGCCGCCGCGGTCGTCACGGTTGAAGCCGCCGCGCTCACGGTCGCCACCGAAGGAACGGCCGCCGCGGTCGTCACGGTTGAAGCCGCCACCCTGCGGGCGCCCACCGGAGCGGTGGTCGTCGCGCCGCACGAACGGACGGCTGCCGCCACCGGTCTGGCCGCGGTCCCGGTCGCCGAACGAACGGCCGCCGCGGTCGTCGCGGTTGAAGCCGCCACCCTGCGGGCGGTCGCCGAAGGAACGGCCACCGCGGTCGTCCCGGTTGAAACCGCCGCGCTCGCCACGGTCCCGGTCGCCGAACGAACGGGCCGGACGGTCGCCGCCGAAGGAACGGCCGCCACGGTCGTCCCGGTTGAAGCCACCGCGCTCACGGTCGCCGCCGAAGGAACGGCCGCCACGGTCGTCCCGGTTGAAGCCACCGCGCTCACGGTCGCCGCCGAACGAACGGCCACCACGGTCGTCCCGGTTGAAGCCACCGCGCTCACGGTCGCCGCCGAACGAACGGCCACCACGGTCGTCACGGTTGAAACCGCCGCGCTCGCCGCGGTCCCGGTCGCCGAACGAACGGCCACCGCGGTCACCGCGGTCGTCCCGGTTGAAACCGCCGCGCTCGCCGCGGTCCCGGTTGTTGTAGGCCGGGCGCTCGCTGCGGGCCTCGCGGTAGGACGGGGCGCGCTCCTCGGTCACCGGCTCGGCCTCGGCCGGGGCGGCGACGGCGGCAGCGGGGGTCTCGGCGTCGGCCTCGGCGGCCGGCTCCTCGTCCTCGATGCCGAGCTCGGCCCGCTCGCGGGCGGCACGGGAGGCCAGGCGGTCGGCCTCCTCGCGCAGCTCGGTGGCGCGGCGCTGGGCGCGCTCCAGCTCACGGGTGAGCTCGGCGACCTCGCGCTCGGCGGCGCCGGCGATGCCGGACGCGCTCTCGGCCTGGACCTCGACCAGCGAGCGGGCGCCGGTGATCTTGGCGACCTCGGCGTCGAAGGCGTGGTCGAGGATGTGGCGCGAGGCGTCGACGCCCGCGTCCTCCATCAGGCGGAACACGCCGCGGCGCTGGTGCGGCAGCACCAGGGTGACGACGGTGCCGGAGCGGCCGGCCCGGGCGGTGCGGCCGGAGCGGTGCAGGTAGTCCTTGTGGTCACCGGCCGGGTCGACGTTCAGCACCAGGTCGATGCCGTCGACGTGGATGCCGCGGGCGGCGACGTCGGTGGCGACGACCACGTTCAGGTAGCCGTCCTTGAAGTCGCCGAGGACGCGGGTGCGGGCGCCCTGGGTCATGCCGCCGTGCAGGGCGTCGGCCTTGACCCCGGACTCCACCAGCTGCTGGGCGACCCGGTCCGCGCCCATCTGGGTGCGGACGAAGATGATGGTGCGGCCCTTGCGGGCGGCGATCGCGCTGGTGATCGGCGCCTTGTCCTTGGGCTTCACGACCAGGATGTGGTGGGTCATGGTGGTGACCGCGCCGGCCGACGGGTCGACCTCGTGGGTGACCGGGTTCTTCAGGTAGCGCTTGACCAGGGTGTCGATCTCGTTCTCCAGCGTGGCGGAGAACAGCAGGCGCTGGCCGCCGGCCGGCACCAGGTCGAGGATCTCGGTGACCTCGGGCAGGAAGCCCATGTCGGCCATCTGGTCGGCCTCGTCCAGGACGGCGATCTCGACCTCCTCCATCTTGGCGGAGCCGCGGTTGATCAGGTCGCGCAGGCGGCCGGGGGTGGCCACCAGGACGTCGACGCCGCGCTCCAGCGCGTAGATCTGGTTCGACATCGAGGTGCCGCCGCAGACCACCTTCAGGCGCAGGCCGAGCACCGAGCCGAACGGCTCCAGCGCGTCGGCGACCTGCATGGCCAGCTCGCGGGTCGGGACGAGGATCAGGCCGCGCGGGTGCTTGGCCTTGGTGCGCTCGCCACCGGCCAGGCGGGTCAGCAGCGGGAGGCCGAAGCTCAGGGTCTTGCCGGAGCCGGTGCGGCCGCGGCCGAGCACGTCCTTGCCGGCCAGCGCGTCCGGGATGGTCGCGGCCTGGATCGGGAACGGGGTGGTGACGCCGCGCTTGGCGAGCGCCCGGACGACGTCGTCGTGCAGGCCCAGGTCACCGAAGGTGATGGTGGGCTCGGCGTCGGTGTCGTCGGCGCTGTCGTCGGCGTCGGTGTCGGTGTCGAACTCGGCGCCGGCGTCGGTGAGCTCGGCGAGCTCCGCGTCCAGCGCGTCGGTGTCGAGGGAGTCGGTGTCGGCGGCGTCGGAGCCGTTCGCGGGCATGGCGAAGCGGGCGTCGTCAACGAGAGACATGCAAAACCTTCCGGAAGTGGCACGCGCCAAAGTCCGGTGGGTCTGTTGAAAAACCGCCTCTATGCGGTCAGCCACGGATCGCCGGAACGCGCCAAGGGCGCTCAAAGGTGTATGAGGAGCGCCAGCCAAATAGGATCAAACGAACGATCTACCACCATAGGGGAACCTCGGGATCAGAGGCAAATCCCCTGGTCAGCACCCTCGAACGAAGGCCCGGACGGCGACCGCCCGGCCCCGGCCGCCCGGACCGCCACCACCCGGACGGCGGCGGGCCGGACGACCGGCCGCTCAGTGCGCCGACGGCGACTCGCTCGGCGCCTCCGACCCCGGGCCGCTGGGCGTCGCGGACGGCACCGCCGAGTGCGAGGAGGCCGGCGGGCTGCTCGGCGGGCTCGGCGGCACCGCCGTCCCGCCCCCGCCGCCGGAACCACCGGACCCGCCGGAGCCGGCGGGCTGGCTGGGCGCCGACGAGGACGGTCCGGACGGCGACCCGGCCGGGGCCGGACCGCTCGCCGAGGGCCCGGGCACCTGGACGGGCCCGCCCGGCACCCCCTCCGCCGGCGGCGCGGACCCGGGCGCCGGGGCAACCGTGCCGGACGGGGCGCCCGGTGACGCGCCGTCAAGGCTCAACGCGCCGCCGTGCTCACCGGACCGGGCGCCCGGCCGCACCGCCGGCGCGCCGCCCGGCAGGGCCCGGGCCG
>NZ_JBSGET010000015.1:0-81532 GCF_053603035.1 Kitasatospora sp. NPDC004272
GACGGTTGCGGCCGCGGGCGCCGGCTCCTCGGCCGGGCCGCCGTCCGGGCCGCCCTCCGGCCCGGGGCCGTCGGACTGATCGTCGGACGGGCCGTCGGCCTCCGCCGGCTCGACCTCGCGCGGGGGCGGCGGCGGGGCGACGATGTCGTTCGCGTTGATCGCGCCGATCGCCTTGGCCAGCGCGGCCACCGCGGCCGCGCGCTGCTCGCCGGTGAGCGGGGCTCCGGCGGCCGGCGCACCGGCGGGCCGCCCGGCGCCGCCGTCCGGACCCTCCTGGCCGGTCGGGGCAGCCGGGCCGCTCGTCGGGCCCGCCGGGCCGGTCGTCGGGGCAGCCGTCGGCTCGGCCTGGCTCTCGGCCGGGCGCTCCTCGGGGGTGGTCATCGCGGGAAGGCTCCTTCGACGGGCGGGACGGTTACAGCTCCGTCCAGCCCTGGTCCGGGTAGCGGTGCACCGGGGCCGACACGTCGTCCAGCGCAGCGCGGATCTCACCCGGAAGCGTAAGGGCCTCGACCGACAGTGAGGACTGCAGTTGGGCGGCGGTGCGGGCGCCCAGCAGGGTGGCGGACACGCCGGGGCGGTCGCGGACCCAGGCGAGCGCCACCTTGAGCGGGGTGGAGGCGAGCCCGTCGGCGGCGGTGGCCAGCGCGTCCACGATCCGCCGGGAGGTCTCGCCCAGGTAGGGCTGCACCGATCCGGTGGGGTGCGGGGAGGCGCCGCGCGACTCGGGCGGCACGCCGTGCCGGTACTTGCCGGTCAGCACGCCCCGGCCGAGCGGCGAGCAGGCCAGCAGGCCGACCCCGGCGTCCAGCGCGGCGGGCAGCGCCTCGCGCTCGATGCCGCGCTGGAGCAGCGAGTACTCCAGCTGGACGGAGGCCAGCGGGGTGCTGCCGGGCGCCGCGTGCTGCCGGGCCGCGGACTTGGCCAGCTGCCAGCCGCTGTACTGGCAGACCCCGACGTACCGGGCCCGGCCGGAGGCGACCGCCAGGTCGAGCGCGTGCAGGGTCTCCTCGGTGGGGGTGGCCGGGTCGTGCGCGTGCACCTGCCACAGGTCGACGTGGTCGGTGTTCAGGCGGCGCAGCGAGGCGTCCAGGGCGGTCAGCAGGTGGCCGCGGGAGGTGTCGTGGCGGTGCGAGCCGGGCAGCGCGCCGGCCTTGGTGGCGATCACCAGCTCGGAGCGCGGCACCAGGCCGTCGGTCAGCCGGGAGAGCAGGTACTCGGCGCCGCCGTCGGCGTACACGTCGGCGGTGTCGACCAGGGTGCCGCCCGCGTCGACGAACGCCTTCAACTGCTCGGCGGCCTCGTGCTCGTCGGTGTCCCGGCCCCAGGTGAGGGTGCCCAGGCCGAGCCGGGAGACCCGCAGGCCGGTGCGGCCGAGCCGTCGCTGTTCCATCGCGCCCTCCGTCAAGCCGGCTGCGCCAAGTGGCGATGGTGCGGCAAGTAGTGATGGTGCAGGTCGGGGGCGGTGCCCCCGGGGTGCCGCGGGGGTGGCTGCCCCCACGTGCTGTGAGGGTAGCGGCGAAACCCCCCGGGGCCGGGGACCACCCGCGCGCCGCGCCGCCGCGCGCGCCGGGGCTGTGACCCGCACCACCCTTACCGGTCAGTAGCATGACGTCCGGCGGGCGACTACGCTCACCCGCACCACCCGACTGGAAGGCTTGGGCACATGCGACTCGGGATCAACCTCGGTTACTGGGGACTCGGCCTGGACGCCGACAACATCGCGGTCGCCCAGGAGGCCGACCGCCTGGGCTACTCGGTCTGCTGGGCCGCCGAGGCGTACGGCTCGGACGCCGCCACCGTGCTCTCCTACGTGGCGGCGAAGACCGAGCGGATCGACGTCGGCTCGGCGATCTTCCAGATCCCGGCCCGCACCCCCGCGATGACCGCGATGACCGCCGCCACCCTGGACACCCTCTCCGGCGGCCGCTTCCGGCTCGGCCTCGGCGTCTCCGGCCCGCAGGTCTCCGAGGGCTGGTACGGCGTCAAGTTCGACAAGCCGCTGGCCCGCACCCGCGAGTACGTGGAGATCATCCGCAAGGCGATGTCCCGCGAGCGCCTGGTGCACGACGGCCCGAACTGGACGCTCCCGCTGCCCGGCGGCCCCGGCAAGCCGCTCAAGCTCACCGTCCACCCGGTCCGCGAGCGCGTCCCGCTGTACATCGCCTCGATGGGCCCGAAGAACCTCGAACTCACCGGCGAGATCGCCGACGGCTGGCTCGGCCTGTTCTTCGCCCCCGAGCACGCCGCCCTCTCCGTCGACGCCCTCGCCGCGGGCCGGGCCCGGGCGGGGCTCACCCTCGACGGCTTCGACCTCTGCCCCACCGTCAACATCGCCGTCGGCGACGACGTCCGGGCCGCCGCCGACACCCTGCGCGACTACACCGCCCTCTACCTCGGCGGCATGGGCAGCAAGGAGAAGAACTTCTACAGCCAACTCGCCCGCCGGATGGGCTTCGAGCAGGCCGCCGACGAGGTGCAGACCCACTACCTCGCCCGCGACAAGGCCGCCGCCGCGGCCGCCGTCCCGCACGAGTTCATCGACGCCACCGCCCTGCTCGGCGACACCGCCCGGATCGCCGACCGCATGCAGGCGTACGCCGCCGCGGGCGTCAGCACCCTCACCCTCGCCCCGGCCGGGTGGACCCTGGACGAGCGGATCGCCGCCCTGCGCACCGGGGTCGAGGCCCTGGAGCGGGCCGGGCTCGCCTGACCTGGCGGCCCGGCCCGGCCGGTGGCCGGCTCAGCCGGCCGCGGCCTCCAGGAGTTCGGGTTCGGCCTCGGCCGACGGGGCGGGCTTGCGGGTGACGGCCCTGATGACGGGGGCGGCGAGGGCGGTGGTGACCAGGGCCATCAGCACCATCGAGGAGTAGAGCGGGACGGTGAGCAGCCCGAGGTTCAGGCCGATGCTGAGCAGGACGAGTTCGGTCACGCCCCGGGTGTTCATCAGCGCGCCGATCACGGTGGCGTCGCGCCAGTTCGTGCCGGTGGCCCGGGCGGACAGCGTGACGGCGCCGAGCTTGCCGACACAGGCCACCAGGATGATCAGGCCGGCCTGGGCGAAGCCGCCGAGGGAGAGGGTGGTGAGGTCGACGGAGAGGCCGGTGACCACGAAGAAGACCGGCATCAGCAGGCGGCTGACCGACTCGAACGGGGCGTGCACGGCGCGCTGCAGCAGCAGGCTCTGCTCGGGCCGGGGCATCGCGGTGCCGAAGATGAACGCGCCGAAGATCGCGTCGATGCCGATGTGCGCGGTGGTGTAGGCGGAGAGGAAGATGCCGGCGGCGACCAGCGGCGCGGCGTACGGCAGGTGCCGGGAGCGCATCCGGGCCGCGGCGGCGGCCAGCAGCGGGCGGACCAGGCCGAACAGGACGGCGAGGTAGAGCGCGGACCAGCCCATCACGCCGAGGAAGCCGCCGGCCCCGCCGGTGTTGGTGAGGGCGACCACGACGGCGAGCATGCACCAGGCGAGCAGGTCGTCGGCGGCGGCCAGGCCGAGCGAGAGGTTGCCGGCGCGGGTGCCGCGCAGGCCCTGGTCCGCGACGATGCGGGCCAGCACGGGCAGGGCGGTGATGGACATCGCGAGGCCGAAGAAGAGCGCGAACCCGGTGTCGGAGACCGGGCGGCCGCTGGTGCTGAGGACCGGGTGCTCCAGGGTGCGGGCGAGCAGGAAGCCGAGCACCAGCGGGACGGCCAGCGAGGTCGCCCAGATCGTCCCGGCGGAGCCGAGCCGGCTCCGGACGAAGCGGGTGTCGAACTCCCAGCCGATGCCGAACATGAAGAGCAGCAGGCCGACTTGGGCGACCATGCTCAGGTAGGGGCGGGCTTCGGGCGGGAAGAGGTGGGCGGGCAGGTTCCCGGGGAGCAGCCCGAGCAGGCTGGGGCCGAGGCAGATGCCCGCGGCCATCTCGCCGACCACGGCGGGCTGGCCGAAGCGGCGGCAGAGCATGGTGACGCCGACGCCGACGGCGAGGGCGAGGGCGAGACCGCTGAGTGCGGTGACGGAGATCGACTGGGCGGCGGACACGGGGTTCTCCAACCTGCCGTGGGCGTGGGAAGCGGCACGCGGGGAGCGGCGCGCGGGAGCGGGGAACGCGGAGCTGGGAACGCGGAGCTGGGCATGCTGCGGCGGCCCCCGGCGGTGGGCCGGGGGCCGCCGTTCTCACGGGTGCGGCCGGCGGGTCAGCCGCCGAGCAGCTGGTCGAGCAGGGCCCGGCCCTCGGGCCAGTCGCCGAGGCCCGACTCGGCGTTGATGTGGCCCCGGTGGCCGACGTCGACCAGCTCGGCGCCGAAGAGCTCGGCGTCGGCGGCCGCGTGCTCCGGGGAGCCGTACGGGTCGTCCTGGCTGCTGACCACGAGCGAGCGGAACGGCAGCCGGCCGTGCCGGGCCGAGTCGAAGCCGGTGGCCTGGGTGGGGAACTCGGGGCCGTCGACGTCGGGGACGGCGACCAGCAGCGCGGCGGTGACGTCCTCGTCCCGGTGCTCGGCGGCCCATTCGGCCACCAGCGTGCAGCCGAGGCTGTGCGCGACCAGGACCTTGGGGCCCGGGACGGCGCGCAGGGCGGCGTCGAGTTCCGCGACCCAGGTGTCCCGCTCGGGCTCGTCCCAGGAGGTGTGCTCGACCCAGACGGCGCCGTCGGTCCGGTCGCGCCAGAGCGACTGCCAGTGGTCGGGGCCGGAGTTGCCGATCCCGGCGATGAAGACGTGGGTGGGGGTGCTCATGGTCAGACCTCGTACTCGACGCCGACGCCGTCGAAGCGCAGGCGGTCCTGGACGACGACCCGCTCGTCGTTCTTGTCGTAGCCGGTCAGCAGGCCGGCCTCCATGAGCCGGATCACGATCTGCGAGCTGATCTCCTGCTTGCCGGTGTCGTTGAGCTGCTTGATCAGGCTCTTGTACCCGACGGTCTCCTTGGTGACCAGCTGGAAGATCTCCCGGTGCACCTCCTCCAGCGGGAACTTGATCATGTCCAGGCCGTCCTCGTTGGCGAGGACCTGCTTCTGCTCCAGCCGGAAGGAGTGCGGCTCGACCTTGTAGTAGGGCTTGAGCAGCACCTCCTCGCCGGTCCAGGCGAGCCGGGTGATCCGGTTGAGCTGCTTGGTGAGCGCGCCGATCCACTGCACCCGGGCCGGGTTGAGCTCGTCGTCGGAGAACTCCGAGCTGAGCTCGTTGCGCTGGTGCCGGCCGATGGCGATCATCGTGGCGGCGCGGTCGCGGAAGTCGGCCACCGACCCGGTGGGGTTGGCGGCGCCGCCCTCGACCAGGCGCTCGAACCACTTCTTGCGGCTGAGCCGCTCGTCGTCGGACTCGGTGATCCGGCGCTTGAGCCAGAACTCGGACTCCGGCTCGGTGTAGGAGGCGAAGGTGTAGAACGAGGCCAGGAACTCGTGGTACTGCTCGTAGGTCTCGCGGTAGCTGCGGTTGTACCAGGCGTGGACCGCCTCGGCCTCCTCCGGGGCGCCGGTGATCCGGTCGATCGCGGAGGCGGCGCTGACCGCGGACTGGGTCGCCAGGTGCACGCCCTGGGAGAACAGCGGGTCGGTGAAGCAGGCGGCGTCGCCGACCAGGAAGTAGCGGTCGGCCGAGACGTGCTCGGAGTCGTACGACCAGTCGTGGACGATCCGGGTCTCGTCGATCGTCTCGGCGTCGCCGAGCAGGGCGACCGCGCGGGTGGCCTTGGCCAGCGTCTGGCGGTAGAACGCGTCCGGGCCGAGCTCCTTGACCTCGGCGGCCTTGGAGCGGTCGACCACGATGCCGACGCTCAGCACGTCGTCCTTGAGCGGGATGACCCAGACCCAGCCGTCCTCGAAGGTGATCGAGTAGGTGGTGCCCTTGAGGCCGCCCTCGAACGGGTCCTTGCGCTTGAAGTAGTTCCAGACCGCGAAGTTCTTGTAGAACTCGTCGTAGCGGCGCACGCCGAGCTGGCGGGCCAGCGGGCTGCCCGCGCCGCCCGCGTCGATCACGAAGTCGTACTCCGCGGTGCGGGTGCCCCCGCCCTCGCCCTCGCCGTCGCGGATCGTCAGGGTGACCCGGTCGGCGGCGGAGACGTCCACCTTGGCGACGGCGGTGCCCTCGTGGACGGCGACGCCGCGCTCGCGGACCTCGTCCAGCAGCAGCTGGTCGAACTCCTCGCGCTTGACCTGGATGGCGTGGTCGAAGATCCACGGGGCGGTGCGGGCGGTGGCGAAGGAGAAGGTCCAGGGGGCCTGGTCCTGGCCCCACAGGAAGGTCGCGGAGGGCTTCTTCACGAAGTTCCGCTCGTCGATCTTCTCCTGGAGGCCGAGCCGGTTGAGGATCGACAGGGTGCCCGGCAGGAAGGACTCGCCGACCCGGTAGCGCGGGAAGCGGCCCTTCTCGAACACCTCGACGTCGTGGCCCAGCTTCTGGAGGCTCAGCGCCGCCACGCAGCCGCCGGGGCCTGCTCCGATGACGGCGACCTTCGCTCGGTTCATGGTGGGGTGGTGCCTTTCTGTGGGGTGGTTCGGGAGGAGTTCCTGACCTGGGGCGGTGGCCGCTCAGGGCAGCGGGAGCGCCTTGACGCGGTTCGCCGTGAGGTAGCTGTGCCGGCTCGGTGCGTCCTCGAACAGCACCAGGCCGGCCTGGAACCGGCTCGCGCTGCCGACGGTCACCCCGGGGGCGACCGTGCAGCTCAGGCCGAAGAAGTTGTCGTCGCCGACGGTGACGCTGTTGCCGCAGTGGAAGTTGGGCGCGAGGAAGTTGTTGGCGCCGACGGTCGAGTGGTTGCCGATGCTGCAGTGGTTGTGGACGACCGTGTGCGCGCCGAGGACGACGCCCGCGCCGACGTGGCAGAACGGGCCCACCACCGTGCCGGGCCCGGTCAGCGCGGCCGGGTCGACCACCGAGGTCGGGTGCACGACGCTCTCGGCGACCAGCGCGTGCGCGTCCACGAAGCCGTCGATCAGCTCGCGCCGCCGCACCGGGTCGGCGGTGGCCAGCAGCACCCGGGTGCCCGGCTCCGGCCGGTACCCGTCGAACGGGACGCGCAGCCCGGCGGGGGCGTGCGCCTCCTCGTCCGGCAGGACGAGGTACCGCTCGACCGGCCCGAGGCCCGCCTCCCGCGCGTACCGGGCCAGCTCGACGGCGAACTTCCCGGCGCCGATCGCCAGCAGGCCGCTCACGGCAGGATCCGCTTCTTCTTGAACCGCTCGGAGACGGTGACGGCCTCGACCAGGTTGACCTTGGTCGGGATCTTGAACGGGTCGACCCGGCCGGTGAGGAACGCGACCACGTGCTTGCGCAGTTCGGCCCGGGTGGGCGTGCCCACCGGGATGACGTCCACGCAGACCGACTGGCCGGTGATCGCGTTGGGGCGGCCGTACACCGTGCAGTCGGCGACCATCGGGCTGGCCAGCAGCAGCGACTCCAACTCCAGCGGGAGGACCTTCTCGCCGCCGACGTTGATCACCTCCTTGGCCCGGCCCTTGATCTTCAGGTAGCCGTCCGCGTTCTCCTCCACCAGGTCGCCGGTGCGGAACCAGCCGTCCTCGGTGAGCGAGTCGCTCGGGTAGTTGAGGTACCCCAGGAACTGCGTGCTGCTGCGCAGTTGGAGCTCCCCGTCGACGATCCGGTGCTCGACGCTCGGGTCCTCGATCCGGAAGAAGGTGCTGCGGGAGGACTCGCTGGTGGTGGTGGAGATGCCGGTCTCGCTGGTGCCGAAGGTCTGCAGCAGCCGGGCCGCCGGGAAGGCCGCGCCGACCCGGGCCAGCAGCTCCTCCGGCATCGGCTCGGTGCCGTAGCTGATCATGCGCAGGCTGCTCAGGTCGTACTTCTCGTGGAAGCCGGCGATCAGGATCAGGTTGAGGAAGGTCGGGCTGGTCGGCAGCAGCCGGATGCGGTGCTCCTGGATCAGCGCGCAGATCTCCTCCGGCGTGCGCTGCCGGGGCAGGATCGCGGTGCCGCCCAGGCGCAGCACGCCGAGCAGCGAGTTGATGCCGCCGATGTGGTCGAACAGCAGGAACATCAGGATCGGGGCGGGCCGCCCGGCCGTCCGGGGCCGCTTGCCGAGCTTCTCCAGCACCAGCGCGTCCAGGTCGTGCAGGATCGCCTTCGGCGCCCCGGTGCTGCCGCTGCTGAGCAGCACCAGGCCGGACGCGCCGCGCTCCACCAGGCCGGCGTAGCCCGCCGCCGGGGCGTCGGACACGCCGGCCACCGGCTCGATCGTGACCCCGTCCGCGCCGACCCGCAGCAGGTGGCGGGGGGAGCAGGACTCGGTGACGGTGGCCAGGGTCGCCTCGGTGAGGGTGACCACCGGGACGGCCACGGCGCGGTGCAGGTGCAGCGCGAGCAGCGCGGCGATCGAGCGGAACGAGAAGTCGCCGTTCAGGATCACGGCCTGGTGCGGCCGCACCCCGGCGGCGTCCAGCTCCTTGAGCCGCAGCCGCACCTCGTCGGCGAGCTCGGCGTAGCCGTACCGCTCGTCGCCGTGCACGACGGCGGTGCGGTCGCCCAACTCGTCGAGCCGGTCGAGGAGTTCGGACCGGCCCGGGAGCCCGGGGAGGTCGTGCGGGTCGTGGGGTTCGGCTGTTTCGTACGTCACGTCAGTGCACTCCGCCAAGGAATAGTGTCTCGCCGGTGACGAACCGGGACTGCGGTGAGAGGAGGAACTCGACGGGTCCGACGACGTCGTCGGTGTCGCACATCCGCTTGATGGCCTGGCGCTGGACCAGGGCGTCGATCTTCTCGGCCGGCACCGTCCGGGTCAGGACGGTGCGCACCGGCGGCAGCCCGAGTCCGTTGACCCGGATGCCGAACTCGGCCAGCTCCTTGCTCATCACCCGGGTCAGCTGCTCGACGGCCGCCTTGCTGGCGGAGTAGAGCAGCTGGCCCTCCAGCGCCCACGGCACGGCGACCGTGGAGACGTTGAGGATCGCGGGGGACGGCTCGGTGCTCCGGCGGAGGAGTTTGACGGCCTCCCGGGAGCAGCTGAGGACGGCGAAGAAGTTGACGTCGAACAGGTGCCGGGCGGTCTCGTCGGGGGTGAGCATGAAGTGGTTCATGGTCGCCACCCCCGCGTTGTTGACCACCGCGTCGAGCGAGCCGTGGCTGGCCCGCAGCGAGCGGAACATCGCCTTGACCTGCTTGGGGTCGGTGAGGTCCGCCTCGTGGTGGGTGTACTCCGGGTGCTCGATGGTCGACGGCCGCCGGCTGCACCCGACGACCCGGTGGCCGAGGTCGAGGAAGTGCCGGGCGAGGGCCTTGCCGATGCCGGTGCGGGTGCCCGTGATCAGGATGATCATGTCTGTGCTGTCGGCCGCGGGGCCGTCCGCCCTAGGCGCCCTGCCCGGCGAGCTCGCCCTCGCCGCGGGCCAGCGCCAGCTCCTCCTCGATGAAGTCGATCAGGCGGCGGCCGCTGCTGAACGGGCTGACCCGGCGGGAGACGGCCTTCGCCGAGGTGAGCGAGATCTCGACGTCGAACTCGTCCTCCAGCGCCTCCTCGACCAGCACCAGGAAGTTCACCAGGTGCATCGAGTCGAAGACTCCGGCGTCGCCGTACAGGCAGACCTCCCGCAGGTCCTCGGTCGGGATCTTCTCCTCGCGGCGTTCGTTCAACTCGTCGACGACGCCGACGAGCAGTTCGAGGAGCTGGTCCTCCATGGCGGTTCCTCTCAGATCGGTCAGGGCCTGCGCCCGGCGGGCGGCAGGGACGGGGGAGTGGCTCAGTGCTGGGCGGCGGGCTCGGCCGCCGGTCCGTCCGCGGGCTCGGCCGCGGACGCGTCCCGCTGCGGGAGTTCGGCCCGGGCCAGCCGGCCGCCGAGCACGCTCACCGCGGCGGCGGTGCCCAGGAACAGCACGGCGAGGGCCAGCAGCCCGGCGGTCTCCCGGGCGAGCAGCAGGCCGAGCAGGGCGGGGCCGACGATGCCCGCGGCCGAGGTGCCCAGGTTGAACACCGACAGGTACTCGGTGCGCCGCTCCTCGGGCGCGTGCCGGTACGACAGCTCCCAGCCGCCGGCGCCCTGGAGCAGCTCGCCGCAGGTGAGGACGGCGGTCGCGGCCACCAGCAGGCCGATGGTCAGCCAGCGGTCGGTGTGCATGGTGGCGATCAGCAGCAGGCTGAAGGCGGCCAGCGCGAGGCCGGCGTTGCGCAGCGCGCGGGTGCCGTCCCGGGTGCTCTTGACGTTCTTGGCGAACGGCACCTGGAGGACGATCGCCAGGCCGGTGTTGACCGCGAACAGCGCGCTCAGGATGCCGACCGGGGCGTTGGTGGACTGCACGATCCACAGCGGCAGGCCGATGCCCAGCAGCACGGTGTGCAGGAACACCACCCCGTTGGCGGCCGTCAGGCCCAGGTAGCGGCGGTCGCGGCCGACCACCAGCAGCCCGGCGTGCCAGCGGGCCGGGGCCTTCTCGACCGGGGCGGCGGCGGGTTCGCCCCGGAGCAGGCCGAACACGCCCGCCGCGGACAGGCACAGCACGGCGCCGATCAGCAGCACGGCGCGCAGCATCCCGGTGCCGCCGACGGCGAGGAACGGCGTGGCGGCCAGCGCGCCCACCGACATGCCGACGTTGATGACGGAGCTGATCACGCCCAGGGTGCGGGTCCGGTCGGCCTCCCCGGCGACGCCGTTCACCAGCAGCTGCACCATCGGGAAGACCGGGCCCTGCGAGATCGCGAACAGCGAGGCGAACAGCGTGAAGGTGTACACGTCGTGGGTGAAGGCCAGCGCCGCGAACCAGGTCGCCCGCCACACCTGGAGGAGGCGCAGCAGCCGCAGCGGCCCCCAGCGGTTGGCCAGCAGGCTGACCGGCACGGTGGTGAGGAAGCCCACCAGCCCGGCGATGGTCAGCCCGGTGCCGATCTGGGCGGTGCTCAGGCCGGCGCCCTTGAGGAAGTAGACGGTGCCGCCGGCCAGGTAGAGGCCGCTGCTGCTGGCGTACACGACCACGCCGGAGGCGATGATCCGGCCGCCCCGGCTGGGCAGCGTGTAGGTGCTCAGCAGTCTGCGCAGGACGCCGCTCACCGGCCCTCCTCGCGGCCGTCCGGGTCGGCGGGCAGCGGCTCGACCTCGGCGCGGACCAGGGCCTCGGCGCGGTCCAGGACCTCCCGGCACTCCTCGGGGGTCCCGCCGGTGGCGATCACGGCGGCCAGCCGCGGCACGATGCCGCGCGGCGGCAGCAGCAGCCGCGTCCCGGGCCCGGCCAGCGGCACGATCCGCTCGACGCCGGGCACGGCCGCGGCGGCGGCGGTGTCCAGGGCGCGGACGGTGCCGTCGTGCGCGGGGTAGAGGAAGCGCACCTCGGCGCAGCGGTCGTACGGCTGGGTGAGGTCGGGTTCCGCGCCGAGGGCGAGGTCCAGGGCGGCGGCGGTCAGGTCGACGCCGTTGGCGAGCCGGCCCAGCAGCGGGATGAAGTCGCCGCCGAGGCGGCCGTTCAGCTCGACCAGCCGCGGGCCGGCCGCGGTCAGCCGCACCTCGGCGTGGGTGACGCCGGTGGTGACGCCCAGCGCGCGGTGGGCGGCGGTGACCAGCTCGACCAGCTCCTCGGCCCACGGCTCGTGCCGCCAGGGCGCGGCGAGGTGGCCGACCTCCTCGAAGAACGGGTCGTAGCCGAGGCGCTTGCGCACCACGTTCACCGGGCGGACCTCGCCGTCCCGGACCACCGAGTCCACGCTGACCTCGGGGCCGTCGAGGTACTCCTCCAGCACCAGGCCGTCCAGCGCGTCCAGGCCGGGGTAGGCGGCGTCGGAGGCGTGGTGGTAGAGCGCCCGCAGCCCGTCGGCGTCGGGGGCGACCACCACGCCGACGCTGCCGGCCAGCGAGCGCGGCTTCACCACGACGGGGTAGCCGATCGCCGCGGCGGCGGCCAGCGCCTCCTGCGGGCCGTGCACGTGGGCGTGGCCGACCCCGGCGACGCCCTCCTCCGCCAGCAGCCGGCGGGTGGCGAGCTTGTCGCGGCAGTTGCGGGCCGCCCCGGGCGACATGTGCGGCAGGCCCAGGCGGTGGGCGGCCTCGGCGGTGGCCTCCAGCAGCACCTCGTCCCAGGTGAACACGCCGACCCGGCCGGTCCGCCCGGCGGCGGCCGCGCCGATCGCCCGGACCAGCTCCTCGGGGGTGGTGGCGTCCACCTGCTGGTGGCCGGTCAGGTAGCGCTGCTGCCAGTCGGCGCCGGTGGCGGTGACCAGGGCCAGCTCGGCGCGGGCGGCGGCGGCCTCGAAGGCGTACTCGCGGTAGGCCCGGCCGCCGCTGCCGACCAGCACCACCAGGTCGGGCTCGGACGGGTCGACCGGCGCGCACCGGAAGTCGAAGGCGGCGACGGTGTGCTCCACCGCGGCCCGCACCTCGGCGCTGCTCGCGCCGCGGAAGCGGAACCGGGCGCCGGAGTGCTCGTAACCGGGCAGGTCGGCGAGCAACTGGCCGACCACGGGCACGCGTTCGGTGTACGGGCCGGACTCCGTCCCGACCCGGCTCCCGGCGGCGGTCACCCGGCAGGGGCGGACGGCAGGGGTGGGCACCAGCAGCCAGCCGCCGCGCTCCCCGGCCGACGGGCCGCCGCCGGTGCGGGCCGCCTCCGGCAGCGGCGCGTCCAGCTGGACGGCGAAGGCGGCCGCCATCAGGTCGACGCCGTGCACCTCCCGCCACAGGAACGGGATCTCCGCCCCGCCCGGGCGGGCGCCGACCTCCAGCACCTGCAGCTCGGGGGCCTCCGGCGACCCGGAGAGGAACAGCTCCAGGTGGAACACCCAGGCGTTGTCCGACAGGGCGCGCGTCACCCGGTCGGTGAACTCGCCGATCATGGCCAGCAGTTCGGGGTCGTCCAGCTCGACCGAGCCGAGCGCCGTCCCCTCGGTGAACTCCAGGCAGGTGTTCAGGTAGCTCGATGCCCGCCAGGCTCCCAGCCCCGTCCCGGTGGCCACGCCGTCCACGTGCAGCACCTCGTGCGGCAGGTACGGCTGGACCAGCACCGGCACGTCCGGCGGGAAGGCGTAGGCGGCCAGTTCGGCCTCGCCGTCGAGCCGGGTGACGCCCGCGCTCGCCGTCCCGCGCACCGGCTTCACCAGCACCGGCCAGCCGTGCACGGCGGCGAAGGCGCGCACCGCGGCGTGGTCCGGCGCGGGCTCGGTCGCCGGGACGGGCACCCCGGCGGCGGCCAGCCGACGGGCCATCACCAGCTTGTCGCGGAACGGCGCCAGCCCCTCCGAGCGCTCGCCCGGGACGCCCAGCTCCTCGCGCAGTTCGGCCGCCATGTCCAGGTCGACCTCGTGCAGCGCCACCACCCGGGCGGGCGGGCCGAACTCCTCGACCAGCGCGGCCACGGCCTCCCGCACCGCCTTGCCGTCCTCGGTGCTGTCGACGATCCGCACCGCGGCCGCCCCGGCGGGCAGCGCCGGCGCGCCCCGGCGGGTCGTCACGTAGCTGACCCGATGGGTGCGGTGGTCCAGGTAGGAACCGTAGTCCGCGTAACTGTCACTCCAGCGGTGGAGGACGACGAGGTGATCTGACACTTCCCCTCCCGGGGGAACGGCGGAGCTGGGACAGGGAAAAGGCGGTGGCGCCGGAAAGGAGGGCCGGAGGACGGGACGGCCGGCACCGGAATTCTTGGAATTCCGGTGCCGGGGAGCGCGCGGAAAAGGAGGTGCGGTGGAGCGGGGATCCGGTGGAAAAGGGGCGCCGCGGGGCGGAGGTGCTATTCGGCCGATTCGGCGGGTTCGGCCGGGTTCGCGGCGGCCGAGACCAGGACGTCCTCCAGCGCGAGCAGGATCTCCGTCACCACCTTGAAGTCCGCCGAGGAGGAATTCTCCCGCAGGGTGCTGGTGAGGGCGTCGCCGTCCTGTACCTGCAGGTAGAGCGGGGCCCCGATGTTGCGCCCGCCGGTGCCGGTCTCCATCGCGGAGTTCACCGGGGTCTGGTCCCGCTGGTAATCGCCGAGGTAGTTGAAGAAGTAGCGGAAGAAACCGCTGACCGACCCGGCGAAGGAGCCGTTGACGGTGCCCTCGTAGCCGTTCTCCGCGCCCGCCAGCAGCGCGTCGTCGACGTTGTAGGCCGCGTGCTTGTACGAGCGGATCAGCTCCCAGTGGACGCGGGTGGCGAAAGCGCCGAACTCCTCGTCCGGGGTGGTCTGCACCAGCAGCGGGATGATCTGGTTCTGGGCGGCCACCAGGCCCTCCCAGCGCGGGTCGCTGCGGTTGTTCGCGTAGACCGCGACCAGCACCCGCTCCTCGCCGGTGTGCCGCGCCAGCGCCGCGCAGAAGGCCGCCAGCAGCACCGAGGGCGCCGAGACGCCCAGCCGCTCGGCGAGCGTGCGCACCGCCTCGCCGGCCGGCGCCGAACCGTGCCTGGCCCACCGGCTGGTGACGGCCTCCGGGGCCGCGTCCCGGGCCATCGGCGGGGCGTCGGCGAGCACCTGCCGCCAGTGCCGCAGCGCCGCCCGGCGGCGGTTGGCGCGGGCCTCGGACCACTGCTCGGCGGCCAGTTCGCGACAGCTCGGGGCCGCGCCGGGCAGCTCCCCGCCCGCCACCAGGACGCCGAACTCCTCGTGCAGCTGGTTGATCGCCCAGGCGTCCACCGCGATGTGGTGGAAGCAGATCGCCAGCGCGGTCGGCACCCCCCGCTCGGTGACCAGCGCGGCCCGCCAGGGCCGGTCCGCCGCCGGGTCGAACGGGACCGCCGCCAGCTCCGCGGACACCTCCGCGGGCACCCCCTCGACCAGGTCGAGGTCGGCGGGCGCGGCCGGTTCGACCAGTTGGACGAGGCCGCCCTCCGCGGTCTCCGCGTACCGCGTGCGCAACGACTCGTGCCGCGCCTCCAGGCGCTCCAGGGCACGTCCGACCGCGTCCGGGTCGGTGCCCGGGGGGAGGGCCCAGGTCTGGGGGAGGTTGCAGGCGGTGGGCGGGATGTTCGCGATGGAACGCCAGAGCGAGAGCTGACCGAAAGTGGCTGGTCCACTGACAGCGGAAGAATTTTGCATGACAACGCACCTTGCAGTGAATAATTCTGCGCATTGGTGGAGCGAAGGAACGGGGCGCTTCGATGAGAAGATGCCAAGCACGCTTCGTTGCGTGAATCAGCCCGCGCCGGTAGTCAACGGATCGAGCGGCCGGCATCCGATCGGGATTGGCCGCGCCGGTAACCGGCGGATGCCCATTTATAGCAACGCCGGGCAGCGCCGGACAAGACTTTCGATCACACTCGGTGCACCACTGGTCCCTCCCGGCACCCTCCGGCGGAATGCGGGTACACGCAGCACCCTTTCCCCGCCTGGCGACACGGTCCGGACGGCCCGGCTCCCCGCCGGAAAGCGGCGCTCCGGCCCGGGCATGCCGGGAAGGTTCAACTTATGTGGTTTCCGCCGAACCGTTACGGTGCCGAGCGCCGTTCGGAAACCTCCCATTAACAAATGGGCGGTCCGGAGATCCGGTCCCTTTCCGCGACCGCGGTCCGGGGGCGCCCGGGCCGGTGGCGGCCGCCCCGCCAGGCCGCTGACCAGCGCGGACGCCTCTCCCCGCGCCGCGGGCCCGCTCCCGCGGCACCCCGGCGGGGCCCGGAACGGCACCACCGCGGACCGTGCGCGTTCCGTCCCACACCGGCCCAGCCCACGACACCTCGCCCATACGGCAGAAATGCCTCATCCGCGTTCCGGTGAACATCCTCCGAACGCACGGGGCCGCGCCGGCGGCCGGAAGGCGTTCGAGGGCGGCGGACCGGCGGCGATCGGCCGCTTCCTCGACGTCGACCCCCCGGCGCCGGTCCGACCCGGGCCCGCGGCTCCCGCCGCCGGCCCCGGGCGCGGGCCGCGCCCGCCCGGGTCCACCCGCGCGGGGCGGAGGCGGGGCGGGAGCGGGGGCGGCGCCGGAGTCGGCAGTGGGCAAAGGACCGGGAAAGAAATCGCCGTGGCGGGTCGGAAGGTTCCGATACGATCTCCCGCGTCCGCCGCCGGTGAGTGGTCCCGGCGGAGCCGCTTCCCGCGCGTACTGCCTTCCCCGGGGGGAAACTTGAGCATCCGTCAAACGATCGCCGCCGCCGTCTTCGTCGCCGCCGTGGCCGCGCCCACCGCGCTCGTCGCCGGCCAGGCGGTGGCCGACACCGGCCCGGTCGGCCAGTCCCAGCCGGACGCGTCCGTGCCGGACGCCGCACCCGCCGAGGCCACCCCGGCCGCCGACACCCCGGCCCCCGCCGCCCCGGCCGCGCCGACTGCCCCGGCCGGTTCGGAGACCCCGGCTGCCCCGGCCGGTTCGGAGGCGTCGGAGGCCCCGGCCGGCACGGAGACCCCGTCCGGGTCCGCCCAGCCCGCCGCTCCCGCGCTCGACGAGGCCGCGCTGCGGGCCCGGCTGGACGCGCTGCTCGCCGAACCGGGCCACTCCAGCTACTACTACGAGGCGGTGGCGGCCGCGAAGGGCGGCACCGCCGAGGAGATCCGGCAGTTCCTCGACACCGGCCTGACGGAGATCCACTACAGCGACCGGCGGGTCCAGATCTCCCAGGCGATCTACCGGGCCGGGTCGGAGAGCCGGATCGGGCTGGCCGGCCGGAAGGCACTCGACGACGGCAGCCGGGCGGCGATCGACCACTTCCTCGACGTCGAGCTCCCGGCGCTCCTGCTCTCCGACGACCGGGTCAGGATCTCCCAGCTGGCCGACGAGCCGGGCATCGGCGCCAGGCTGCGCCAGGCGGCGCTGGACGCCCTGGAGGGCGGCGACGAGGCGGTCGCCGCGTTCATCGAGCAGCTGCCCGAACTCCGCTTCCAGGACGACCTGTTGCGGGCCTCCCGGGCGATGTCCGACGGCGGCCCGGAGGTGCGGAAGGCCGCGGGCGCGGCGCTGGACGCGGGCACCCCCGAGGCCCTGCGCGCCTTCATCGCCACCGGCCTCGCCGAGGCCCGGGCCAAGGACGCGGCCGCGTCCGGCGGCCAGCAGCAGGGCGGTGGCCAACAGGGCGGTGGCCAGCAGCAGGGCGGCGGCACCGGGGTCACCCCGGTCTCCGACGAGGCCGCGGGCACCCCGCAGACCGCGGGGAGCGGCACGACGGGCACCACCGCCACCGGCGCCACGGCCACCGGCGGCACCACCACCGCCACCGGCCTGGCCTCGACCGGCACGGACGCCCCGGTCGGCGCGCTGACCGTCGGCGGTGCCACCGCGATCCTGCTCGGCGCGGGCACCCTGGTGGCCGCCCGCCGCCGGCGGCAACAGTCCTGACGCACCGTCACCGACGGCCGTCCGCGCACCCGCCGGGCGGCCGTCCGCGCGTTCCGGAGGGACGGCCGCGGTTCCGGGGGGATGGCCGGATCCGGCCCTTGACGAACCGTCCGGCCGGGCGGAACACGGCCGCGGGCCGCGGAGTTGACTGACCGGTAGTGGCCGGATCCGTTCTGACCTGCGACTCTTCCCGATCGCAAAGAGGGAGGAAAGATCTCGCTTTGCCGGGCGGGAAGGTTCCGATACGATCGCCCGGTTCGCCGCCTTGTGGGTTCGGTCCCGCGGCGGCTGTCGTCGTACGACTCGCTTCCCAGGGGGGAATCTTGAGCATCCGTCGCTCACTCGCCGCTGCCGTGTTCGTGGCCGCCGTCTCCGCGCCCACCGTCCTCGGCGCCACCCAGGCCGTGGCCGACACCGGCCCGGTCGGCCAGTCCCAGCCGGACGTGTCGACCCCGGACGCCGAGCCGACCGACGACGCGCCCAGCACTCCGGAGGCCACCCCGTCCGCGCCGCAGGCCAAGGCCGCGTTCGCCGCGGTCACCGCCGACGCCAGCGCCTCCGCGTCCTCCTCCGCCACCGGCGACCCCACCGGTGACCCGACGGGCGACCCCACGGGCGACCCGACCGGTGACCCCACGGGCGACCCCACGGGTGAGCCGACCGGCACCCCGACGGGTGAGCCGACCGGCACTCCGACCGGTGAGCCGACCGGCGGCCCCACGGGTGAGCCGACCGGCGGCCCCACGGGCGGCCCGACGGGCGGCCCGACCGGTGAGCCGACGCAGAGCGAGGAGGAGAAGCTGCGCGCCGACCTCGCGGCGGCGATCGCCGAGACCGGCCACAGCGACGAGTACTACGCCGCGGCCCACGCCGCGGCCGCGGGCGACGTCGAGGCCGTCCGCCACTTCCTGGAGGTCGAGAAGGGCCAGATCGTCGCGAAGGAGGCCGCTCAGAAGGAGCTGGACCAGAAGCGCGCCCAGCTCCAGAAGATCATCGACAACCCCAACACCTCCGACGCGATCCGCGCGAAGGCCAAGGCCGTCCAGCAGGGCACCGACGCGGCCGCGATGGACAAGTTCATCGCCGTGGACTACCCGTCGATGGTGGCCGCCGAGAACCGCTCCGCGGTCCTGGCGATCCTCTCCACCCCGGGCATCGGCAACCACGTCCGGAACGCCGCGAACGCGGCCCTGGCCGGCAGCGACGCCGACGTGATCGCCTTCCTGGACCACGTGCCGGACTACTTCCTGGCCGACCTGATCGACCTGGTCAGCCAGGCCGCCACCAACGGCGGCCCCGAGGTCCGCAAGGCCGCCCAGGCCGCGCTCGACCAGGGCGACCAGTACACCCTGCTCAACTTCCTCACCAGCGGCCTCGACGAGGCCCGCGCCCGGGACGCGGCGGCCGGCCAGTCCCAGGACGACGGCCTGGGCAACCCGAACGTGCCGACCCTGCCCAGCACCCCCAAGAGCGAGCTCACCGACGTCACGCTGGACGACGGCATCACCGCCGACGCCACCGAGCTGGCCTCGACCGGTACCGACGCCCCGATCGGCGGCCTGACCGTCGGCGGCGCCACCGCGATCCTGCTCGGCGCGGGCACCCTGGTGGTCGCCCGTCGCCGCCAGCAGTCCTGACGCACCGCGAACGGCCGTCCGGCACCCGCCGGGCGGCCGTCCGCGCGTTCCCGGCCCGGTGAACTGGCCCGGTGAACTGGCCCGGTGAACTGGCCCGGCGGGGCGCGCGAGGAGCCGGCTACAGCCAGCCGGCCCGCTTGAACAGCCGGTGCAGGCCGACGCAGACGCCCGCCATCACGGCCAGCACCGCGGGGTAGCCCCAGGGCTGGCGCAGCTCCGGCATGTGCTCGAAGTTCATCCCGTAGATGCCGGCGATCATCGTCGGCACCGCGGCCAGCGCGGCCCATGCCGAGATCTTCCGCATGTCGTCGTTCTGCTGCACGCTGACCTGCGCCAGGTTGGCGGACAGGATGTCGGACAGCAGCCGGTCCAGGCTCTCCACCACCTCGTTGACCTTGGCCAGGTGGTCCGCCACGTCCCGGAAGTACGGGCGCAGTCCGTCCGCGACGAACGGCACCTGCACGTCGGCGCCGACCCGGGTCAGCCGCAGCGCGGGCTCCATCAGCGGGAAGGTCGCCTTGCGGAAGCCGACCACCTGCCGCTTGAAGCCGTAGATCCGCTCGGCCGCGCCGCGCGAGCGCCCGGGGGAGAAGATCTGCTCCTCCAACTCGTCCAGGTCGGTCTGCAGTTCGGTGGCCACGTCGAGGTACTGGTCGACCACCAGGTCGCAGACCGCGTACAGCACGGCGGCGGGCCCGTGCGCGAGCAGCTCGGGCTGCTCCTCCAGGGTGGCCCGCAGGTCCTTGAGCGGGCTCTCCGGGCCGTGCCGGACGGTCATCACGTACGAGTCGCCCAGGAAGATCATCAGCTCGCCGATCGAGACGGTCTCGTCCGACTGGTGGTACGCGGCGGTCTTCAGGACGGTGAACACCGAGTCCCGGTAGATGTCGACCTTCGGGCGCTGGTGCGCCGTCACCGCGTCCTCCACCGCCAGCGGGTGCAGGCCGAACTCCTCGGCGACGTGGTCGAACTCCGCGGTGGTGGGGTCCGCCAGGCCGATCCACAGGAACCCGTCCCCGGCCGCGCGGACCTCCGCCAGGGCGTCCGAGAAGTCCTCGGGGCCCCGGGTGCGCTTGCCGTCCCGGTAGGTGCCGCAATCCACGATCATGACCGCCATTGTGACCGAACGGGCGGCCCGCGGGGAGGGGGTCCGACCCCGTACCCTTTCAGGTATGCCCACCCTGCTGCTCGTCCGCCACGGCCGTTCCACCGCCAACTCCGCCGGGATCCTCGCCGGATGGACCCCCGGAGTCGACCTGGACGACACCGGCCGGGCCCAGGCCGCCGTGCTGCCCGAGCGGCTCGCCGGGCTGCCGGTCGCCCGCCTGGTCAGCAGCCCGCTGGAGCGCTGCCGGCAGACCCTGGAGCCGCTGCTCGCCGCCCGCCCCGAACTGGCCGCCCCCGAGCTGGACGAGCGGCTCGGCGAGTGCCACTACGGCGAGTGGACCGGCCGCCCGCTGTCCGAGCTGGCCGGCGAGCCGCTCTGGCGCACCGTCCAGGACCACGCCTCGGCGGCCGCCTTCCCCGGCGGCGAGTCGCTGCGCGCGCTCAGCCACCGCACCGTCGACGCGGTCCGCGAGTGGAACGACAAGGTCGCCGTCGACCACGGGCCGGACGCGCTCTGGGTGGCCGCCACCCACGGCGACGTGATCAAGGCGATCGTCGCCGACGCCCTCGGCCTGCACCTCGACCACTTCCAGCGGATCTCGGTCGAGCCCTGCTCGGTCACCGCGATCCGCTACACCCCCAACCGCCCCTACCTGCTGCGCCTGGGCGACACCGGCTCGCTGGCCGCGCTGGCCCCGCGCCCGCGGGGGCACTCGGCCGGGGACGACGCGGTGGTCGGCGGCGAGACCGGCACCGCGACCGCCTGAACCCCGTCAAGGCGGCCAACTCTCCGGGCACGCACGGGAACCGACCGCCCCGTGTGCCGCGCCGGGCCGGTTTGGCCGTAGGGTGAGATCGAGAAGACCGCAACCCCCCTCCGGAGCGAGCAGCGTGTCCCGTCAGGTCCACTTCTTCGACCAGCCCGAGCGCTTCGTGGCGGGCACCGTCGGCCAGCCCGGCGCCCGCGCGTTCTACCTGCAGGCCTCCTCGCGCGGCCGGATCACCAGCGTCCTGCTGGAGAAGACCCAGGTCGCCGCGCTCGCCGAGCGCATCGAGGAGGTCCTCGACGAGGCGCTGCGGCGCAGCGGCGGCGAGGCCCCGATCCCGGCCGTCGCCCCCGCCGAGCTGCTCGACACCGCCCCGCTCGACCTGCCGCTGGAGCAGGAGTTCCGGGTCGGCACGATGGCGCTGGCCTGGGACGCCCGGGACGAGTGCCTGGTGGTCGAGGCGCAGGCGTTCGTCGAGGAGTCCGAGGAGGAGAACGAGGCCGAGGTCTTCGACGACGAGAACGGCCCCGACCTGCTGCGGGTGCGGCTCAGCGGCGCGATGGCCCGGGTGTTCGCCAAGCGCGCCCTGGACCTGGTCGCGGCCGGCCGCAAGCCGTGCCCGTTCTGCAACCTCCCGCTCGACCCGGAGGGCCACCTGTGCCCGCGCGCGAACGGCTACCGGCGCTGAACGAGGAGGGCGCCGAGGGGGGCGCCGAGGAGACCGGCGGGCAGCCCGCGGAGGTGGACGCCCCCGCCACCGACCCGGCCACCAGCGCCGCGCTGGCCGCCGACCCCGCCACCGCGCTCACCCTGCTGCGCGAGGGCGCCCTCACCGTGCACGGCCGGGTCACCGACGCCTCCAACGCCGTCCTCTACTGCACGGTCGAGCTGGACGGCCTCACCGCCCCGTGCGTCTACAAGCCCGTCGCGGGGGAGCGCCCGCTGTGGGACTTCCCCGACGGCACCCTGGCCGGCCGGGAGACCGCCGCGCACGAACTCTCCGCCGCCACCGGCTGGCACCTCGTCCCGCCCACCGTGCTGCGCGACGGCCCGGCCGGGCCCGGCATGGCGCAGCTGTGGATCGAGCCCGACCCGGACGCACCCGAGCTGCTCGACCTGCAGCCGCTGGACGGCGTCCGGGAGGGCTGGCTGCCCGTGGTCCGGGCCGAGGTCGGCGGCGGCCGCCAGGCCTGGCTGGTGCACCGCGACGACGCCCGGCTGCGCCGCCTCGCCGTGCTGGACGCCCTCCTGAACAACGCCGACCGCAAGGGCGGCCACTGGCTGCCCGCCGCCGACGGCCGGATCTACGGCATCGACCACGGCGTCACCTTCCACACCGAGCCGAAGCTGCGCACCCTGCTCTGGGGCTGGGCCGAACAGCCGCTCACCGCCGAGGCGCTCGACGTCCTGGAGCGGCTCGCCGCGGCCCTGGAGGGCCCGCTGGGCGAGCGGCTGCGCCCGCACCTGACACCGGGTGAGCTGACGGCGCTGAAGGCCCGGACGGCCGCGCTGCGGGCCGCCGGGAGGCATCCGCTGCCGTCACGGGAGTGGCCTTCTATTCCCTGGCCGCCGGTCTGATACCGATCCGAAACCGAGGACGAACCGATTCAGGCCGATCGCGTCCGTAGGTTGGTCTTTCAAATGATCGCAAGGTTAGAGTCGGTCCCATGCATGCCTGGCCCGCCTCCGAGGTTCCCGCCCTGCCCGGTCAGGGGCTCCCCCTGCGCATTTACGACACCGCCACCAGCAGTGTCCGAGAAGTCGTGCCCACCGGCCCGACCGCCCGGCTCTACGCCTGCGGCATCACCCCCTACGACGCGACCCACCTGGGCCACGCAGCCACCTACAACGCCTTCGACCTGGTCCAGCGGGTCTGGAAGGACGGCGGCCACGACGTCCTCTACGTCCAGAACGTCACCGACGTCGACGACCCGCTGCTGGAGCGCGCCGTCGCCACCGGCCAGGACTGGACCGAGCTCGCCGAGCGCGAGACCGCGCTGTTCCGCGAGGACATGACCGCGCTGCGGATGCTCCCGCCCGCGCACTACGTCGGCGCCGTCGAGTCCATCCCGTGGATCGTCCCGCTGGTGCAGCGCCTGCTCGCCTCCGGCGCCGCCTACGAGCTCGACGGCGACGTCTACTTCTCGGTCGAGTCCGACCCGCACTTCGGCGAGGTCTCCGGCCTCACCCGCGAGCAGATGCTCCCGGTCTTCGCCGAGCGCGGCGGCGACCCCGAGCGCGCCGGCAAAAAGAACCCGCTGGACGCGCTGCTCTGGCTCTCCGCCCGCCCCGGCGAGCCCGCCTGGGAGACCGAGCTCGGCCGCGGCCGCCCCGGCTGGCACATCGAGTGCGTGGCCATCGCGCTGGAGTTCCTCGGCATGGACTTCGACATCCAGGGCGGCGGCAGCGACCTGTCCTTCCCGCACCACGAGATGGGCGCCGCGCACGCCCAGGTCGCCCTCGGCGAGCACCCCTACGCCCGGGCCTACGTGCACGCGGGCATGGTCGGCCTGGACGGGCACAAGATGTCCAAGTCGCGCGGCAACCTGGTCTTCGTCTCGGCGCTGCGCCGCGACGGCGTCGACCCGGCCGCGATCCGGCTCGCCCTGCTCGCCCACCACTACCGCAGCGACTGGGAGTGGACCGCCGCGGACCTGGACACCGCCCTGGACCGCCTGGCCACCTGGCGCTCCGCGGTCTCCCGCCCCGACGGCCCGCCCGCCGAGACCCTGCTCGCCGAGGTCCGTGCCGCCCTCGCCGACGACCTCGACGCCCCGGCCGCCCTGGCCGCCGTCGACCGCTGGGCCGCCACCGCCCGCACCGAGGGCGGCGAGGACACCGGCGCCCCGGGCCTGGTCTCCCGCACCGTCGACGCCCTGCTCGGCGTGGCCCTCTAGGAAGCCCGGACGGGGGCAGGAGCGCAGCCTCCTGCCCCCCGGGCCTCCCGGCACCCCGCCGGGCCCCTGCGGGCAGAGGCGGAGCCTCCCGCCGTCCCCTGAACTTCCGCGCCCGCGCCAGGGGCGCGGGGAACTGCGCGAGCGACCAGGTGCCTGCAGCAGCGATCGGCCCGGGGAGAGTACCGCCCTCCCCGGGCCGATCCGCGTTGGGCGGGTGCGGGCCCGCCTACTCCTCGTCCTCGTCCTTCGGCCGCTCGGTCGCATGACCGGTGATCGGCTTCTCGCCCCGCGGCCCCTGGTTGTCCCGCCGCCGCAGGTAGCGCTCGAACTCCCGGGCGATCGCGTCCCCGGAGGCTTCCGGCAGTTCCGCGGTGTCCTGCGCCTCCTCCAACTGCTGCACGTACTCCGCGACTTCGGAGTCCTCCGCGGCGAGCTGGTCGACCCCGAGCTGCCAGGCCCGGGCGTCGTCGGCCAGTTCGCCCGGCGGGATGCGCAGGTCCAGCAGGTCCTCGACCTTGTTGATCAGGGCGAGGGTGGCCTTCGGGTTGGGCGGCTGCGAGACGTAGTGCGGGACGGCGGCCCAGAAGGTCACCGCGGGGACGCCGGCGTGCGCGCAGGCCTCCTGGAGGACGCCCACGATGCCGGTGGGGCCCTCGTAGCGGCTCTCCTCCAGGTCGAGCGAGCGGGCCACCGTGGCGTCCGAGGTGACGCCGGAGACCGGGACGGGCCGGGTGTGCGGGGTGTCGCCGAGCAGCGCGCCCAGGATCACCACCAGTTCGACGCCCAGCTCGTGGGCGAAGCCCAGCAGTTCGTTGCAGTAGGAGCGCCAGCGCATGCTGGGCTCGATGCCGCGGACCAGCACCAGGTCCCGCGGCTTGGGTTCGGTGACCCGGACCACCGAGAGCCGGGTGGTGGGCCAGGTGATCCGGCGGACGCCGCCGTCGAGCCAGATGGTGGGCCGGTTGACCTGGAAGTCGTAGTAGTCCTCGGCGTCGAGCGCGGCGAACACCTTGCCGCCCCAGGTCTCGTCGAGGTGCCCGAGCGCGGCGGAGGCCGCGTCGCCGGCGTCGTTCCAGCCCTCGAAGGCGCAGATCATCACCGGGTCGATCAACTCGGGAAGGTCTTCCAGCTCGATCACCCGGCATCTCCCTCCGTCAGTGGTGGGGGCTCTGCCGCCCCCGTGGTCCCTTACTGCCCAGCCTACGGGCATTGAATGCCCCCGTGGGCCGGGTGAGGTGCCCAAGCGTAGTGGCGTCGGCCGACGGCCCGGCCGGAGCCGGTCGGGTCCGCCCCCACGGCGCGTCCGTTCGCGATTCGAACCCGGAACCAGCAGGCTGTTCCGGGGGATTCGCCCCTTTTTGTCAGCATCGTTCGGTCTGCGAGGAGAGAAGGACATGAAGGCAGCCGTCGTCCGGGACTTCACCAAGCCGCTGGAGATCGAGGAGCGCGAGGTGCCCGCCCCGCAGCCGCACCAGGTGCTGGTGCGGATCGAGTGCTCCGGCCTGTGCCACACCGACATCCACGCCGCGCACGGCGACTGGCCGGTCAAGCCGTCCCCGCCGTTCGTGCCCGGTCACGAGGGCGTCGGCATCGTGGAGGCGGCCGGGGCGGACGTCCGGCACGTCAAGGTCGGCGAGCGGGTGGCCATCCCGTGGCTGGCCGACGCCTGCGGCCGGTGCGACTACTGCGTGACCGGCTGGGAGACGCTCTGCCTCAGCCAGCACAACTCCGGCTACTCGGTGGACGGCGCCTACGCCCAGTACGCGCTGGCGCACGGCGACTACGTCGTCCCGGTGCCGGACGGCGTCGACCCGATGGACGCCGCCCCGCTGTCCTGCGCGGGCGTCACCACGTACAAGGCGGTCAAGCTCTCCGGCGCCCGGCCGGGCACCCGGGTGCTGATCTCCGGCATCGGCGGCCTCGGCCACCTGGCGCTGCAGTACGCGCGGATCTTCGGCGCCGAGACCGTCGCCGTCGACATCACCGACGACAAGCTGAAGCTGGCGAAGGAGCTCGGCGCCGACCACGTGATCGACGCCCGCACCCAGGACGTGGCGCACGAGGTGGGCAAGCTCGGCGGTGCGGACGCGGCGGTCTCGCTGGCCGTCTCCAACGCCTCATTCCGGGCCGCCTACGACTCGCTGCGCCGCGGCGGCACGCTGGTCCTGGTCGCGCTGCCCGCCGGGGGCGAGCTGACCCTGCCGGTGTTCGACACGGTGCTGAACGGGACGAAGGTGGTCGGCTCGATCGTCGGCACCCGGGAGGACCTCGCGGAGGTGTTCCGGCTGCACCAGCTGGGCCGGACCACGGTGATCCGGGAGACCCGCAGGCTGGAGGACGTCAACGCCTGCTTCGAGGAGGTGCTGGCCGGCAAGGTCTCGGCCCGGCTGGTGTTCGACCTGCGCTGACCCGGCGGCGGCCGGCGGCCGGCGGCCGGCGGCCGGCGGGAGGACGGAAGACGGAAGACGGACAGAGGGCGGAACCGACCGGTTCCGTCCTCTTCTGCAAATCAACGCAAGCGGCTTGCGTTTTCTGTCGTACACTCAGCGCATGACACGACGACTTGCCGAGGTGGCGAAGAAGGTCGGGGTCAGCGAGGCGACCGTCAGCCGGGTGCTGAACGAGAAGCCCGGTGTCTCCGAAGCGACCAGGGCGGCCGTGCTCACCGCCCTCGACGTGCTCGGTTACGAGCGGCCCACCCAGTTGCGCGGGGAGCGCGCCCGGCTGATCGGGCTGGTCCTGCCGGAGCTGGGCAACCCGATCTTCCCGGCGTTCGCCGAGGCGGTGGGCGGCGCGCTGGCCGGCCAGGGCTTCACCCCGGTGCTGTGCACCCAGACCGCGGGCGGGGTCTCCGAGGCCGACTACGTCGACCTGCTGCTGGAGCAGCACGTCTCCGGGGTGGTCTTCTTCGGCGGCCTGTACGCGCAGGGGGACGCCCCGCACGACCACTACCAGCGGCTGGCCGAGCGCAGTCTGCCCACCGTGCTGCTGAACGCGGCGATCGAGCACCTGGACTTCCCCCGGGTGTCCTGCGACGACGCGGTGGCGGTCGAGCAGGCGTTCGGCCACCTGCGGCAGCTGGGGCACACCAAGATCGGCCTGGTGCTCGGCCCGCTGGACCACATGCCCTCGCAGCGCAAGCTGGCCGCGGCGCGGGCGGTGGTGGCCAAACTGGGCCTCGACCTGCCGGACCAGCACGTGGAGCGGGCGCTGTTCAGCCTGGAGGGCGGCCAGGCGGCCACCACCCGGCTGCTGCGCCAGGGCGTCACCGGCGTGGTCTGCGCGAGCGACCCGCTGGCGCTGGGCGCGGTCCGCGCGGTGCGCCGGGCCGGGCTCGCGGTGCCGGACGACGTGTCGGTGGTCGGGTACGACGACTCCTCGTTCATGATGTGCACCGACCCGCCGCTGACCACCGTCCGGCAGCCGATCGAGGCGATGGGCCGCGCGGTGGTGGACCTGCTGGTCGGCGAGATCGCCGGGGTCCGGGTCACCCACGACGAGCTGCTGTTCGAGCCGGAGCTGGTGGTGCGCGGATCGACCGCGCCGGCCCGCGAGCGGAGTTGAGGAAGGGCTGATCAGCAGCAGGTAGCGGGCCCCTGACGGGGCGCCACGACAGGACCGCCGAGCGGGCGGGCACTTCGGTGCCCGCCCGCTTTTCGTATGCGCACGCTTGCACCGATCCGTTGACATGCTCGTAGCGCCGCTGTAACTCTTGGCTGCCATCACGCAAAAGATGGACAGAAGATTGTCATCTTCTCGACCTTATGAAGGGACGTCATGAGATCGAAGCGCATAACCGCGAGGCTGACGGCGTCGTCGGCCACGCTGGGAATGCTCCTGCTCGCCGGGCCCCTCCTCCCGGCGGCACAGGCGGCCGGAGGCCCCAACCTGGCGCTCGGCAAGACCGTCACCGCCTCCAGCACCAACGGCACGTTCGCGGCGGCCAACGTCAACGACGGCAGCCAGGACAGCTACTGGGAGTCCAACGGCATCTCCTCCGCGCAGTGGGTCCAGGTGGACCTGGGCGCGGCGGCCTCCGTCGACACGGTGGTGCTGAAGGTCCCCTCCTCCTGGGGCGCCCGGACCGAGACGCTCAGCGTGCTCGGCTCCACCGACGGCAGCAACTTCTCCACCATCGCCTCCTCGGCGAACTACACCTTCGACCCGGCCTCCGGCGACAAGGTGACGATCTCCTTCGGGGCCACCAGCGCCCGCTACGTGCGGGTCAACGTCACCGCCAACACCGGCTGGCAGGCCGCCCAGATCTCCGAGTTCGAGGTCTACGGCGCCACCTCCGCGTCGGCGAACCTGCTGGCCGGGCGCACCTTCACGGCCAGCGGCACCTCGCAGAGCTACGTGGCGGGCAACGTCGGCGACGGCAACCAGGCCACCTACTGGGAGAGCGCGAACAACGCCTTCCCGCAGTGGGTCCAGGGCGACCTGGGCTCCGCCGTCCCGGTCAACAAGCTGGTGCTGAAGCTGCCGGCCGGCTGGGACAAGCGGACCGAGACGCTCAAGGTCCAGGGCTCCACCGACGGCAGCAACTTCACCGACCTGGTGGCCTCCGCCGGCTACGTGTTCGACCCGGCGGCGGGCAACGCGGTGACCGTCAACCTGGCGACCACCACCACCCGCTACCTGCGGCTGACCTTCACCGCCAACACCGCCTGGCCGGCCGGCCAGCTCTCCGAGTTCGAGGCGTACGGCCCGACCTCCGGCGACACCCAGGCCCCCACCGCCCCGGCCAACCTGGCGTACACCTCGCCCGCCGCCGGCCAGGTCAAGCTGACCTGGGGCGCCGCGAGCGACAACACCGGTGTCACCGGCTACGACGTGTACGCCAACGGCGCGCTGCTCACCTCGGTGTCCGGCACCACCCTGACGTACACCGACAGCCGCTCCGACAGCGAGACGGTGTCGTACTACGTCAAGGCGAAGGACGCGGCGGGCAACCAGTCCGCGGCCTCCAACACCGTCACCCGCGCCGGCCAGTCCGGCGACACCCAGGCGCCCACCGCCCCGGCCAACCTGGCGTACAGCTCGCCCGCCGCCGGCCAGGTCAAGCTGACCTGGGGCGCCGCGAGCGACAACACCGGTGTCACCGGCTACGACGTGTACGCCAACGGCGCGCTGCGCGGCAGCGTCAGCGGCAGCACCCTGACGTACACCGACAGCCAGCCGGACACCGCGACCGTCTCGTACTACGTGAAGGCGAAGGACGCGGCGGGCAACGTCTCCGCGGCCTCCAACACGGTGGTGCGCACCGGCAGCGGCGGCGGCACCGGCACCAACCTGGCGGCGGGCAAGCCGATCTCGGCCTCCTCGTCGACCTTCACCTTCGTGGCGACCAACGCCAACGACAACGACACCTCCACCTACTGGGAGAGCGCGGCGGGCAGCTACCCGAGCACCCTCGCGGTGAAGCTGGGCGCGAACGCGACCACCAGCGCGGTGGTCGTCAAGCTGAACCCGGCCTCGGCGTGGGGCGCCCGCACCCAGACCATCGAGGTGGACGGCCGCGAGCAGAGCGCGAGCGGCTTCAGCACCCTCGTCCCGGCGCAGAGCTACAGCTTCGACCCGGCGAGCGGCAACACCGTCACCATCCCGGTGTCGGCGACCGTCGCCGACGTGCAGCTGAAGTTCACCACCAACTCCGGCTCCAGCGGCGGCCAGGCCGCCGAGTTCCAGGTGATCGGCGTCCCGGCCCCCAACCCGGACCTGACCGTCACCTCGGTGAGCAGCAACCCGGCCGCCCCGGTGGAGACCGACACCCCGACCCTGTCGGCGGTGGTGAAGAACACCGGTACCAACGCCTCCGGTGCCACCTCGGTCAACTTCTACCTGGGCGCCACCAAGGTCGGCTCGGCCAACGTCGGTGCCCTCGCGGCCGGTGCCTCCACCACCGTGACCGCGCAGATCCCGGCGCAGAACGCGGGCAGCTACCAGCTGACCGCGAAGGTCGACGAGGACAACAAGGTCATCGAGCAGGACGAGACCAACAACTCGTTCACCGCCGCGAGCGCCTTGACGGTCAACCAGGTCGCCTCCTCCGACCTGGTCGCCGCCCCGTCGACCTGGTCGCCCTCCAACCCGGCCGACGGCAGCGCGGTGAACTTCACCGTCGCGGTCAAGAACCAGGGCACGGTGGCCAGTTCGTCCGGCAGCCACGGCATCACGGTCACCGTCGCGGACGCCACCACCGGCACCGTGCTGAAGACCCTGACCGGCGCGTACACCGGCACCCTGGCGCCCGGCGCCACCGGCAGCCCGGTCTCGCTGGGCAGCTGGACCGCCGCCAACGGCCGCTACACGATCAAGACGGTCATCGCCAACGACGGCAACGAGCTGCCGGTCAAGCAGGCCAACAACACCAGCACCCAGTCGCTCTACGTCGGCCGCGGCGCCAACATGCCGTTCGACAACTACGAGGCCGAGGACGGCGTGCTCGGCGGCGGCGCCCAGGTGGTCGGCCCCAACCGCACCATCGGCGACGTCGCGGGCGAGGCGTCCGGCCGCAAGGCCGTCACGCTGAACACCACCGGATCCTCGGTGGAGTTCACCACCAAGTCCTCGACCAACACCCTGGTCACCCGGTTCTCCATCCCGGACGCGGCGGGCGGCGACGGCACCAGCGCCACCCTGAACGTCTACGTGGACGGCACCTTCCTCAAGTCGATCGACCTGACCTCCAAGTACGCCTGGCTGTACGGCTCGGAGACCAGCCCCGGCAACGGCCCGAGCGCCGGCAGCCCGCGGCACATCTACGACGAGGCCAACGTCCTGCTGGGCACCACCGTCCCGGCCGGTCACAAGATCAAGCTGCAGAAGGACTCGGCGAACACCTCGCAGTACGCGATCGACTTCGTCAGCCTGGAGCAGGCCACCCAGGTCGCCAACCCGGACCCGGCCAAGTACGTGGTCCCGACCGGCTTCGCGCACCAGGACGTGCAGGCGGCCCTGGACAAGGTCCGGATGGACACCACCGGCACCCTGGTCGGCGTCTACCTGCCCGCGGGCGACTACCAGACCGCCAGCAAGTTCCAGGTCTACGGCAAGCCGGTGAAGGTGGTCGGCGCCGGCCCGTGGTTCACCCGGTTCTACGCCCCGACCAGCCAGTCCAACACCGACGTCGGCTTCCGGGCCGAGGCCACCGCCAACGGCTCGACCTTCAGCGGGTTCGCCTACTTCGGCAACTACACCTCGCGGATCGACGGCCCGGGCAAGGTGTTCGACTTCTCCAACGTCGCGAACATCACGATCGACAACATCTGGACCGAGCACATGGTCTGCATGTACTGGGGTGCCAACACGGACTTCATGACGATCACCAACTCGCGGATCCGGGACACCTTCGCCGACGGCATCAACATGACCAACGGCTCCACCGACAACCTGGTCTCCAACAACGAGGCCCGGGCCACCGGTGACGACTCCTTCGCGCTGTTCTCCGCGATCGACGCGGGCGGCGCGGACGAGAAGAACAACGTCTTCCAGAACCTCACCTCGATCCTGACCTGGCGCGCGGCGGGCGTGGCGGTGTACGGCGGCTACGCCAACACCTTCCGCAACATCTACATCGCGGACACCCTCTGCTACTCGGGCATCACCATCTCCTCGCTGGACTTCGGCTACCCGATGAACGGCTTCGGGGCCTCGCCCACCACCAACCTGCAGAACATCTCGCTCGTGCGGGCCGGCGGCCACTTCTGGGGCCAGCAGGTCTTCCCGGCGATCTGGGTGTTCTCCGCCTCCAAGGTGTTCCAGGGCATCCGGGTGAGCGACGTGGACATCGTCGACCCGACCTACAGCGGCATCATGTTCCAGACCAACTACTCGGGCGGCCAGCCGCAGAACCCGATCACCGACACCGTCTTCACCAACGTGTCGATCAGCGGGGCGCAGAAGAGCGGTGACGCCTTCGACGCCAAGTCCGGGTACGGCATCTGGGTCAACGAGATGCCGGAGTCGGGCCAGGGCCCGGCGGTCGGCAACGTCACCTTCAACCACCTGACGCTGAGCAACAACTACAAGGACATCCAGAACACCACCTCGACCATGCACATCACGGTCAACCCGTAGCACCCCCGCCAGCGGTACGGGCGGGCGTCCGGTCAAAGGACGCCCGCCCGTTTCGGCGTGCCCGGCACGCGGCCGCGGAGCCCGGCCCTGAGCCGGGCCCTGAGCCCGGCCCAGGCCCCCCGCCCAGGCCCGGGTTCAGGGCCCGGCTCAGGGCCGCTGCGGGGCCGGGCCGGTGGAGCCCCGGACGACCAGCTCGGGCTCGAACAGCAGCTCGCCCGGGGCCGCCGGCGCGCCGTCGATCTGCCCGGCCAGCAGCGAGACCGCGGTCCGGCCGATCGCCTCGATCGGCTGCCGGACGGTGGTCAGCGGCGGCCGGGTGCAGTTGAGGAAGACCGAGTCGTCGAAGCCGATCACCGACAGGTCGCCGGGGACGTCCAGCCCGGCCCGCCGGGCGGCCCGCACCACCCCCAGGGCCAGCGGGTCGCTGGCGCAGACCACGCCGGTCACCCCGGCCTCCAGCAGCCGTTCGGCGGCGGCGTGGCCGCCCTCCAGGCCGAACATGGTGTGCGCCACCCACTCCGGGCGCGGCTCGCGGCCGCGCAGGGCGTACTGGCGGGTGAAGGCGGCGAGCTTGCGGCGGGACGGCACGTGGTCCTCGGGGCCCACCAGCAGCCCGATCCGGCGGTGCCCCAGGGTGTCCAGGTGGGCGAACGCCTGGGCCACCGCGACGGCGTCGTCGGTGGCGACCTGCGGGAAGCCCAGCTCCTCCACCGAGGCGTTCAGCAGCACCACCGGGACGCCGCGCTCGCGCAGCTGCGCGAAGTGCTCGTGCGAGGCGTCGGCCTGGGCGCAGTGCCCGCCGGCGAAGACCACCCCGGAGACGTGCTGGTCGAGCAGCGCGCCGACGTGGTTCGCCTCGCCCAGGCCCGCGGTGCGGGTGCACAGCAGCGGGGTGAAGCCGCGCTGGGCGAGCGCGCCGCCGACCACCTCGGCCAGCGCCGGGAAGATCGGGTTCTGCAGTTCGGGCAGCACCAGGCCGATCAGCCGGGCGCGTTCGCCGCGCAACTGGGTGGGCCGCTCGTAGCCGAGGACGTCCAGGGCGGTGAGGACGGCGAGCCGGGTGGCGGTGCTGACGCCGGGTCTGTCGTTCAGGACCCGGCTGACCGTGGCCTCACTGACTCCGACATGGTGCGCCACCACGGAGAGCTTGCTCTTCATGCGCAAAAGTAGAACAGAATCTAGCAAGAAGCGGCAAGGACGGCTGCAAGTACGCTGAGGTCGGGTTCTGTCCGGCTCGGGGCGACCGGCGGGGCGACGGCTGGCTGTCGATGCGCAGTCGTAACTTTTCACTTTCTCGTCAACCTCTTGCGTTACGAGATTCAAGGACCTACGTTCCTCACACGTCGGTTTTCGTCCGGCCTCTCCCGAAACCTCTCCCACCCATGGGGTACACGCATGAAGCTGAACAGATCGAGCAGGATGGCCGCCATCGCTCTCGCCGCGGGCATGCTGCTGAGCACCGCCGCGTGCAGCAGCGGTTCCTCCGGCGGCAAGACGGACGCCGCCGCCGGGGTGGCGGACGGCAAGCCGCTCGACCCGAACGCGACCGTCACCATCTCCATCGACTGCGCCCCGGGCGCGGACCAGGCGGCGGGCAAGGCCAACTACGCCGACGACCTGGCGCTGTTCAAGACGAAGTACCCGAACGTCACCATCAACGCCAAGCCGTACGTCGGCCAGTGCGAGGTTCCGGCCCAGCAGACCGCGCAGTACAAGGCGCACAACGAGACCGGTGCGTTCCACGCCTACTTCACCGACCGCGACGCCACCCTCAACTCCGGCGACGCCGAGGACATCACCAAGTACGTCAACGACGAGACGCTGCCCGGCTTCTCCTCGATGCTGCCGTCCGTCAAGGACAACATGACGGTCGACGGCAAGGTCTACGCGCTGCCGATCAACTACTACACCACCGGCCTGGTCTACAACCGCGACCTGTTCAAGCAGGCCGGCCTCGACCCCGACAAGCCGCCGACCACCTGGGACGAGGTGCAGGCCGCCGCGAAGAAGATCGCCGCGCTCGGCAACGGCATCAGCGGCTACGAGGACTACTCCGGCGGCAACACCGGCGGCTGGCACTTCACCTCGGAGCTCTACAGCCTCGGCGGCAAGATGGTCACCGACGACGGCAAGAAGGCCGCGTTCAACTCGGCCGAGGGCAAGCAGGTCCTCAAGCGCCTGCACGACATGCGCTTCACCGACCAGAGCATCAGCGCCACCCCGGTCACCCAGTGGGCCGACGCCTTCCCGCCGCTGGCCACCGGCAAGGTCGGCATGTTCCTCGGCGCCCCCGACGTCGTCAAGCACCTGATCGAGGTCCTCGGCGCCGACGCCAAGGCGTACGGCATCGGCCCGATGCCCGGCGCCACCGGCCCCGGCGACAGCCTCGGCGGCGGCGACCTGTACTACATCAAGAAGGGCCAGACCCCGAACCAGATCAAGGCCGAGATCGCCTGGATCAACTTCCAGTACCAGACCCCGGACGCCGGCCAGTTCAACTTCGCCCGCTCCAAGACCCTCGCGGGCAGCAGCAAGGACCCGGTCGCGATCGCCGTCCCGCAGCCCTACTTCTGGTCCGCCGACTCGGCGCAGATCCAGGCCATCACCGAGTCGCTGAAGACCAACGGCAACCTGCCGCTGAGCAACTACGACCCGTACGTCAAGAACCCCACCAAGTCCATCACCGAGCCCCCGGCCGCGCAGCAGCTCTACAAGATCCTCGACACCGCGATGTCGGCCGCGATGACCGACCCCAACGCGAACCTCGACAGCGTGCTCGCCACCGCCGAGTCCCAGGCCAACCAGATCCTGGCCAACCAGTGACCCCGCGCCACCGGCCGGGCCGCGACCTCCCGCGGCCCGGCCGGTGGCCGGCCACCTGACGAGGAGTCACCACCCATGACCACCACGCTGACCCGCGGGCGCACCGGCGCCGAAGCGGCCCGCACCCGCAACCGCGGCCGGACACCGGGCGCACTGCGCCGGGCGCTCGCCCGCAACCTGCGGGCCCACGCCTTCCTGATCGGCGCACTGCTCTGCTTCGCGCTGTTCACCTGGTACCCGATGGTCCGTGAGATCGTCATGTCGTTCCAGAAGGTCCGCTACGGCGAGACCCACTGGGTCGGGTTCGACAACTTCCGGCAGATCTTCGCCGACCCGGAGTTCTGGCCGGCCTGGAAGAACACCTTCGAGTTCACCGGCATCGCCCTCTTCTTCGGCTTCTTCGCACCGTTCGTCACCGCCCTGGTGGTCAACGAGTTCCGGCACGCCCAGGGCTACCTGCGCATCCTGGTCTACCTGCCCGTGATGCTGCCCCCGGTCGCGGGCATCCTGCTGTTCAAGTACTTCATGGACCCCGGCTACGGCCTGTTCAACCAGATCCTGCAGGCCCTGCACCTGCCCACCTCGTCCTGGCTGGCCTCGCCGGACACCGCGATGCTCTCCCTGGTCCTCGTCTCCACCTGGGCCAACATGGGCAGCGCCACCCTGGTCTACCTGGCCGCCCTGCAGAGCATCCCCGGCGAGCTCTACGAGGCCGCCGAACTCGACGGCGCCGGACTGCTGCGCCGGATCTGGCACGTCACCATCCCGCAGACCCGGCTGATCCTCTCGCTGATGCTGATGCTGCAGGTCGTGGCGACCATGCAGATGTTCACCGAGTCCTTCGTGCTCACCGGCGGCGGCCCGCAGGGCTCCACCACCACCGTGGTCTACATGCTCTACAACTACGCGTTCAATTTCGACAAGTTCAACACCGCGGCCGCGCTGGGCGTCGTCCTGCTGCTGGTACTGGGCGCCTTCTCCGCCGTCTACCTGTGGCTGGAGCGCCGGGGCGGGGAGGAGTGACGATGAGCAAGACCGTCCGAAGCAGCGCCACCCGCACCCTGATCTCCCCGGTCCGGCTGAACCAGCCGGGAGGCCGCCGCGCCTACTGGACCGTCCTGGTGCTGACCCTGGTCGTCGCCACCCTCGTCTTTGTCGGCCCGCTCTACTGGATGGCCACCGGCGGCTTCAAGTCCTCCCAGGAACTCGTCCAGACCCCGCCGACGATCATCCCCTCCCACCCCAGCACGCACGCCTTCACCGAGGCGTGGGACCGGCTCGGGATGGGCCAGCTGCTGCTGAACACCGTGGTCTACGCGGGCGGCGCCCTGCTGCTCCAGCTGACCTTCTGCGTCGCCGCCGCCTACTCGCTGTCCAAGCTGCGCCCGGTCCTCGGCAACGTGATCCTCGGCATGATGCTGGCCTCGATGATGATCCCGGCCGCCGCCCTGGTGATCCCGCAGTACCTGACGGTGCTCGACCTGCCGCTGGTGCACTGGAACCTGATGAACACCCCGTGGGTGATCTGGCTCCCCACCGTGGCCAACGCGTTCAACGTCTTCCTGCTCAAGCGGTTCTTCGACTCGATCCCGAACGAGCTGCTGGACGCCGCCGCCATCGACGGGGCCGGCCCGCTGCGCACCCTGTGGTCGGTCGTCCTGCCGCTGTCCCGGCCGATCCTCGGCGTGGTGTCGATCTTCGGCCTGGTCGCGGTCTGGAAGGACTTCCTGTGGCCGCTGATCACCGTGCCCGAGCACGAGACGCTCAACGTCGGCGTCAACACCGCAGCCACCTCCATGCCGCAGAACACCCTGATCGCCGGCCTGTTCCTGGCCTCGATCCCGACCATCGCCCTGTTCCTGGTCTTCCAGCGCAACATCATGGCCGGTCTCACCGCGGGTAGCCTCAAGGGCTGAGACCCGCCAGGCGACCCCGGTCCAACAACCTTCTGAAAGGAAACCCTGACCGTGTCAGAGCAATGGTGGCGGAACGCGGCGATCTACCAGGTGTACCCGCGCAGTTTCGCCGACGGCAACGGCGACGGCATCGGGGACCTCGCCGGAGTGCGCGCGAAGCTGACGTACCTCGCCGAACTCGGCGTGGACGCCATCTGGTTCAACCCCTGGTACCCGTCCCCGATGGCCGACGGCGGCTACGACGTCGCCGACTACCGCGGCGTCGAGCCGGTCTTCGGCACCCTGGAGGAGGCCGAACAGCTCATCGCGGACGCCTCGGACCTGGGCCTGCGGACGATCGTCGACATCGTCCCCAACCACGTCTCCGACCAGCACCCCTGGTTCCGGGCCGCCCTGGCCGCCGCCCCCGGCAGCCCCGAGCGCGACCTGTTCCACTTCCGCGAGGGACGCGGGGAGGACGGCGAACTCCCGCCCAACGACTGGAAGTCCGAGTTCGGCGGCTGCCCCTGGACCCGCCTCCCCGACGGCCAGTGGTACCTGCACCTGTTCGCCGCCGCCCAGCCCGACCTCAACTGGGCCCACCCCGCCGTCCGCGAGGAGCACCTGGAGATCCTCCGGTTCTGGTTCGACCGCGGCGCCGCCGGCGTCCGGATCGACTCGGCCGGCCTGCTCACCAAGGACCCCGACCTCGCCGACGTCGAACCCGGCCGCCCGCACCCCTACGTCGACCGCGACGACCTGCACGAGATCTACCGCAGCTGGCGCGCTGTCGCCGACTCCTACAGCACGCCGCGCGTCCTGATCGGCGAGATCTGGGTCCCCGACGCCGAGCGCTTCGCCCGCTACCTGCGCCCGGACGAGATGCACACCGCGTTCAACTTCGACTTCCTGGCCCGGCCCTGGGACGCCGCCGCGCTGCGCGAGTCCATCGACACCACCCTCGCCGCGCACGCCCCCGTCGGCGCCCCCGCGACCTGGGTGCTCGCCAACCACGACATCACCCGCACCGTCACCCGCTACGGCCGCGAGGACACCCGCTTCCAGTTCGCCACCAAGTCCTTCGGCACCCCCACCGACCTCGACCTCGGCCGCCGCCGGGCCCGGGCCGCCGCCCTGCTCAGCATGGCGCTGCCCGGCGCGCTCTACCTCTACCAGGGCGAGGAACTGGGCCTGCCCGAGGTCGAGGACCTCCCGCTGGACACCCTCCAGGACCCGATGCACTTCCGCTCCGGCGGCACCGACCCCGGCCGCGACGGCTGCCGCGTCCCGCTCCCCTGGAGCGGCACCCACCCGCCCTACGGCTTCACCCGCGAGGGCAAGGACCCCTGGCTCCCGCAGCCCCTCGACTGGGCCCCGCTCACCGTCGAGGCCCAGAACGGCGACCCGGCCTCGATGCTCGCCCTCTACCGCGAGGGCATCCGCACCCGCCGCGAACTGCGCGGCGAGTTCGGCTGGCTCCCGGACGCCCCCGAAGGCGTCCTCGCCTTCCGCCGCGGCGACGTCCGCTGCCTGGTCAACCTCTCCGCCTCGCCGCTCCCGCTCGACGGCGAGATCCTCCTCGCCTCCGGCCCCCTCACGGACGGCCGGCTCCCCGCCGACACGGCTGTCTGGCTCCGGTAGGGCGAACCCCGGAGGCGCACCGACAGGGGCGCGGGGAACTGCGCGGCCAACCGAGCACGCACAGCCAGATCGCGACGCGGGACAGTACCCGCACCACCTCGCGATCCCGCTGAAGGTGCCGGGCCGGTCGCGCGGTTCCCCGCGCCCCCGGTTTCGCCCCAATGAAGCTAGTCGCACCAGCCGTCCCGGTACGCCGCCCAGTGGTCCGGCGTCGCCGCGAAGTCCACGTACAGCGCGAGCCCGAAGTTCTGCCGTCCGCCCGGGCCGAGGCCCAGCCGGGCGCCGCGGACCGCCGCGCGGACGGTCTCGGCGTCGCCCCGGTGCGAGGGCGTGTCCGCCCAGTACGCGGGCAGGCCCATCAGCAGGTCGACGTCCGGCGGGGTGTTGGCGAGGGCGAGCGAGGTCTGCCGGGCGACGTAGCCGCCGTAGAGCGACTCCACCGGCATCGAGGTGTCGTAGGACATCACCGCGACCTGGTCGACCCGGCGGGCCGCCGCCGCGAAGTACCCGGCGGACCAGTACTTGCCGTGGTGGCTGAGCGCGAAGGTGACCCGGCCCAGCCCGGGGACGGGGTCGATCTGCGGGGCGGCGATGGACAGCGGGACCGCCCGGGCGGCGGTGAGCGCGTGCACCTGGTCGAGCAGGGCGAGGAAGCCGGCCGAGCCCGAGTGCACCGGCTCCAGGTCGAAGTGGACGCCGTCGAAGCCCAGGTCGAGGACCTGCCGCGCGGAGGCGGTGATCCAGTCCCGGACGTCGGCCCGGTCCAGGTGCAGGCCGTCCTTCTCGGGCGCCACCACGTCCCCCAGCCAGGACTGGACCCGCACCCCGGGCATCGCCGCGTGCGCCCGGGCCAGGAAGTCCGCCGCGCCGGGCGCCAGCCCCGGATCGAGCGAGCCGTCGTGCGCCAGCGGCCCGGTGTGCACGTACAGGTCGTGGATGCCGGTGCTGCGCACCTTCGCGGCCAGCGCGGTCAGCTCCTCCGGGGTGCGCCGCCCGTCGACCCAGGCGTGGCCGAGCCAGATCGCGTCCCTGCCGCGGGTGCGGGCGTCCGCGGCCGGTTCGCCCGCGTACTCCCAGCGCAGCGCCGCGGCCGCGCCGAGCACCGGCAGGACCAGCAGGGCGAGCGCGGTGCCGAGCGCGGTGAGGGCGCGCCGACGCCGGCTCCAGCGGGTCCGCTCCCGCCAGCGGCGGCGCGCCCGGGCGGGCAGTGTCCGCCATTCGGACGCGCGCAGGGCGTGCCGGACGTGCTTCCACCGGCTCCGCTTCCCCGAAGTGGGCATGATCGTGCTCCCTTCCGGAGGACAAGGACGCCCAGGATGCGGAACGGGTTCCGTCCGCACCCCGGGGGACCGATACCCTGGCGGGGTGCGCCCCCGGTCCAGGCGGGACGCATAGCCGACAGCCGTCGCACTCAGGGAGCAGCCACATGGCCACCGTTGTACCCACGTCCGCCCAGCAGGACCGCGCCGACGCCCTGCGAGAGGCCCTCGCCACCCGAGTCGTGGTGGCCGACGGGGCAATGGGCACGATGCTCCAGGCGCAGGACCCGTCGATGGAGGACTTCCAGCAGCTGGAGGGCTGCAACGAGGTCCTGAACGTGACCCGCCCCGACATCGTGCGCTCGGTGCACGAGGCGTACTTCGAGGTCGGCGTGGACTGCGTGGAGACCAACACCTTCGGCGCCAACCACTGGGCGCTGGGGGAGTACGAGATCTCCGACCGGATCTTCGAGCTGTCCGAGGCCGGCGCCCGGATCGCCCGCGAGGTGGCCGACGAGTTCACCGCGAAGGACGGCCGCCTCCGCTGGGTGCTGGGCTCGATGGGCCCGGGCACCAAACTGCCGACGCTGGGCCACACCACCTTCGCGGTGGTCCGCGAGGGCTTCCGGCAGAACGCGGCGGGCCTGATCGCGGGCGGGGTGGACGCGCTGCTGATCGAGACCAGCCAGGACCTGCTCCAGGTGAAGGCGTCGGTGCTGGGCTGCAAGGCCGCGCTGGCCGAGGCGGGCGTGAACCTGCCGATCTTCGCGCAGATCACCATCGAGACCACCGGCACCATGCTGCTGGGCTCGGAGACCGGCGCGGCGCTGACCGCGCTGGAGCCGCTGGGCATCGACTTCATCGGCCTGAACTGCGCCACCGGCCCCGAGCAGTACAGCGAGCACCTGCGCTACCTGGCGAAGAACGCCAAGGTCGGCCTGTCCGCGATGCCGAACGCCGGCCTGCCGGTGCTCACCAAGGACGGCTCGCACTACCCGCTCAGCCCGGCCGGACTCGCCGACGCGCACGAGGTGTTCGTCCGGGACTACGGCCTGGCCCTGGTCGGCGGCTGCTGCGGCACCACCCCCGAGCACCTGCGGCAGCTGGTCGAGCGGGTGCAGGGCCGGCCGCTCGCCCCGCGCGACCCGCGGCCCGAGGCGTCCGCCGCCTCGCTCTACCAGTCGGTGCCGTTCCGGCAGGACACCTCCTACCTGGCGATCGGCGAGCGCACCAACGCCAACGGCTCGAAGAAGTTCCGCGAGGCGATGATCGCCGGGGACTGGCAGAGCTGCGTGGAGATCGCCCGCGAGCAGATCCGCGAGGGCGCCCACCTGCTGGACCTGTGCGTGGACTACGTGGGCCGGGACGGCGTCGCCGACATGCGCGAGATCGCCGGCCGCCTCGCCACCGCCTCCACCCTGCCGATCGTGCTGGACTCCACCGAGCCGCCCGTGCTGCAGGCCGGCCTGGAGATGCTGGGCGGCCGGGCCGTCCTCAACTCCGTCAACTACGAGGACGGCGACGGCCCCGACACCCGGTTCGGGAAGATCGCCGCGCTGGCCCGCGAGCACGGCGCCGGCCTGATCGCGCTGACCATCGACGAGCAGGGCCAGGCCCGCACCGCCGAGCACAAGGTCGCCATCGCCGAGCGGCTGATCGAGCAGCTGGGCCGCGAGTACGGCATCCACGAGAGCTCGATCCTGGTCGACTGCCTGGCCTTCACCCTGGCCACCGGCCAGGAGGAGTCCCGCCGCGACGGCATCGAGACCATCGAGGCGATCCGCGAGCTCAAGCGCCGCCACCCGGAGGTGCAGACCACCCTGGGCCTGTCGAACATCTCCTTCGGCCTCAACCCGGCCGCCCGCCAGGTCGTCAACTCCGTCTTCCTGCACGAGTGCGTGGAGGCCGGCCTGGACTCGGCGATCGTGCACGCCGCCAAGATCCTCCCGATGAACCGGATCCCGGAGGACCGCCGGCAGACCGCCCTGGACCTGGTCTACGACCGCCGCTCCGAGGGCTACGACCCGCTGCAGAAGCTGCTGCAGCTGTTCGAGGGCGTCTCCGCGGCCTCCTCGGCGGCGTCCAAGGCCGAGGAGCTGGCCGCGCTCCCGCTGGAGGAGCGCCTGCAGCGCCGGATCATCGACGGCGAGCGCAACGGCCTGGAGGCCGACCTGGACGCCGCGCTGGCCGAGCGCCCGGCGCTGGAGATCATCAACGGCACGCTGCTGTCCGGCATGAAGGTGGTCGGCGAGCTGTTCGGCTCCGGCGAGATGCAGCTGCCCTTCGTGCTGCAGTCCGCCGAGGTGATGAAGGCCGCCGTCGCGCACCTCGAACCGCACATGGAGAAGTCCGACAGCGCGGGCAAGGGCACCATCGTGCTGGCCACCGTCAAGGGCGACGTCCACGACATCGGCAAGAACCTGGTCGACATCATCCTGTCGAACAACGGCTACAACGTCGTCAACCTCGGCATCAAGCAGCCGGTCTCGGCGATCCTGGAGGCCGCCCAGGAGCACAAGGCCGACGTGATCGGCATGTCCGGCCTGCTGGTCAAGTCCACGGTGATCATGAAGGAGAACCTGGAGGAGCTGAACCAGCGCGGCCTGGCCGCCGACTTCCCGGTCATCCTCGGCGGCGCCGCCCTCACCCGCGCCTACGTCGAGCAGGACCTGCACGAGATCTACCAGGGCGAGGTCCGCTACGCCCGGGACGCCTTCGAGGGCCTGCGCCTGATGGACGCCCTGATCGGCGTCAAGCGCGGCGTCCCCGGCGCCGCCCTGCCCGAGCTGCGCAAGCGCCGGCACGCCCGGGTCGAGGTGGAGGAGCCGGAGGAGGTCAACCTCGGCCAGATCCGCTCCGACGTGGCGACCGACAACCCGATTCCGACCCCGCCGTTCTGGGGCGACCGGATCATCAAGGGCGTCCCGTTCCAGGACTACGCCTCCTGGCTGGACGAGGACGCGCTGTTCAAGGGCCAGTGGGGCCTCAAGGGCGGGCGCTCCGGCGGCCCGACGTACGAGGAGCTGGTGGAGACCGAGGGCCGGCCGCGGCTGCGCGGCTGGCTGGACCGCCTCCAGACCGAGGGCTGGCTGGAGCCCGCCGTGGTCTACGGCTATTACCCGGCCAACTCCAAGGGCGACGACCTGATCCTCTACCGCGAGGACGGCTCCGAGCTGACCCGGTTCACCTTCCCCCGCCAGCGCCGCGGCCGCCGGCTGTGCCTGGCCGACTTCTTCCGCCCGGAGGAGTCCGGCGAGCGCGACGTGGTCGGCCTGCAGGTCGTCACCATGGGCAACCGGATCTCCGAGGCCGCCAACGAGCTGTTCGCCGGCGACTCCTACCGCGACTACCTGGAGCTGCACGGCCTGTCCGTCCAGCTCGCCGAGGCGCTGGCCGAGTTCTGGCACGCCCGGGTCCGCTACGAGCTCGGCTTCGGCGACGAGGACCCGCAGGACGTCCGGGACATGTTCGCCCTCAAGTACCGCGGCGCCCGCTTCTCGCTCGGCTACGGCGCCTGCCCCAACCTGGAGGACCGGGCCAAGATCGCCGAGCTGCTCAAGCCCGAGCGGGTCGGCGTGGTCCTCTCCGAGGAGTACCAGCTGCACCCCGAGCAGTCGACCGACGCGATCGTGCTGCACCACCCCGAGGCCAAGTACTTCAACGCGCGGTAGGTCTTCAACCGGAGATCATCCGTTCGCCGCACCGCCGACCGGTGCAATCCCACCGGCCGGGCGTATTCTTGATGATCCTGAAACGGGCCGGTCCGCTCGGGCCCGGCCCGGCCGGTCTCACCGGGCGCGCGACGCCGTGCATCCCGCCTGGAAGCACCGGCGAAACACCCAAGTGCACCCAGTACGAGGGCGTTCCGCCGGCACTCCCAGCCGGGCGCCCAACGCCGCGCGCTGATCCGGTGAGACCGGCCGGGCCGGGCCAGGCGGGCCGGCCCGTGCCATCCCCGGACGCATCCGCGCCCGGCCCCGGACGCGCCCGCGCGCCCGGCCACCCACCCGGAAGGACGGCGCGCATGACGACGGTCTCGACCCCGGTCCGCATCGGCGGAGACGGCGAGGACAGCGGCCTGCACGCCGTCCTGCTCGACATGGACGGCACGCTGGTCGACACCGAGGACTTCTGGTGGCAGGCCGAGGTCGACCTGTTCGCCGAACTCGGCCACCGGCTCACCGCCGAGGACCGCACCCACGTGGTCGGCGGCCCGATGACCCGGGTCATCGACTACCTGCTGGGCCGCACCGGCGTCACCCTCAGCCCCGCCGAACTGACCGTGCTGATCAACCAGCGCTTCGTCGACCTGCTGGCCGGCGGCGTCCCGCTGATGCCCGGCGCCGAGCGGCTGCTCAACACCCTGGGCGCGCACGGCGTCCCGGCCGCGCTGGTGTCCGCCTCGCACCGGCACATCATCGACATCGTGCTGCGCAGCCTGGGCGCCCAGCACTTCGCCTTCACCGTGGCCGGGGACGAGGTCGCCCGCACCAAGCCGCACCCCGACCCCTACCTGGCCGCCGCCGCCCGGCTCGGCGCCGACCCGGCCCGCTGCGTGGTCGTCGAGGACACTCCCACCGGGGTGGCCGCCGCCGAGGCGGCCGGCTGCCCGGTCATCGCCGTCCCCTCCATCACCGCCATCGAACCCGCCCCCGGCCGCCTGGTGCTGCCCTCGCTGGAGCACGTCGACCTGGGCCTGCTGCGCACCCTGGCCGGCGCCCGGGTGTGAGGTTCGTCTCCCTCGCACCGCTTTGCCGGTTTCGTTCCGCGTCCGTCGGTACGCGGAACGTGTCCGGCCGCGCGGCTGAAAACGGGCATTGGCTGACAACTCGTCGGGTGCTCGGACAAGATCGTCCGAACCCCGCGCGGCCGCCCCGGCCGGACCCTCGGTGACCGTCCGGGGGCGATGTGGCACGCTAAGGCGTCTCAGTCCCCGTGCCGTGCCGACGCCCACCCCGGAAACCCGGGACGACGGGCGCGCACGGCCGCAGCAGACCCGCGGCCCCGCCCCACCCCGGCGCCGGGCGGCGGGCACCGGCGACAGCCGGCCGCACGCAGTGAGGAAGACCACCCCGCATGACGACGCCCAACCGACTGGCCGCACTCAGCTGCGCCGCCCTCGTCGCCACCACGGCGGCCGGCTGCGCCTCCGTCGAGAAGGCCGCCGGCGGCGGCGACGCCGCCATCACCATGGGCACCACCAACGTGACCAGCGTGCTGGACCCGGCCGGCGCGTACGACGCGGGCTCCTGGCTGATCCTCAACAACGCCTTCCAGTCGCTGCTGAGCTTCCCGGCCGGCGCGACCGAGCCGCAGCCCGACGCCGCCGAGTCCTGCCGCTTCACCGACACCGACGCGCTCACCTACCAGTGCACGCTGCGCAGCGGCCTGAAGTTCTCCAACGGGCACCCGCTGACCGCCGCGGACGTCAAGTTCTCCATCGACCGGGTCAAGAAGATCGCCGACCCGTCCGGCCCGAGCCCGCTGCTGTCCACCATCGCCTCGGTGGAGACCTCCGGCGACCGCGAGGTCACCTTCCACCTGGAGAGCCCCGACGCGGTGCTCCCGGCCAAGCTGGCCTCCGCGGCCGGGTCGATCGTCGACCACCAGGTCTTCCCGGCCGACAAGCTGCTCGGCAACACCTCCCTGGTCGGCTCCGGGCCGTACCGGATCGACTCGGTCGAGATGAACGGCAAGGCCCCCAGCAAGGTCCAGCTCAGCGCCAACCCGAACTACCGGGGCACCGCCGAGCTCCGCAACACCAAGTTCACGGTCCGGTACTTCGACAAGCCCGCCGAGCTGAAGTCCGCCCTGGACAGCGCCGCCGTCGACCTCACCGACAACAGCCTCGACCCCGCCCAGGCCGCCGAGATCAAGGACGCGGACCTGGCCGGCACCGGCGCCCTGCGGGTCGCCGAGGGCGCCTCCGGCGACACCCGCTACCTGGTCTTCAACACCAAGGACGAGACCGGCGGCAACCAGGCCGTCCGGCAGGCCGCCGCCCAGCTGATCGACCGCAAGGCGATCTCCCAGGGGGTCTACGCGGGCACCGTGCAGCCGCTGTACTCGGTCGTCCCGGCGGGCGTCGCCGGCCACAGCACCGCCTTCTTCGACAAGTACGGCGAGCCCGACCCGGCCAAGGCCAAGCGGATCCTGGCCAACGCGCACGTCACCACCCCGGTCAAGCTCACCCTGACCTGGTCCCGGGCCCGGGCCGGCGAGGCCGAACTCCAGGCCGTCAAGGAGGAGTTGGAGAACGGTGGGCTGTTCCAGGTGACCGTCCAGCAGGAGCCCGACTGGACGGCCTACCAGGCCGGCTGGAAGAACGGCAGCTACCAGGCGTACACCGTCGGCTGGACCCCCGACTACGCCGACGCCGACGACTACATCAGCCCGCTGGTGGTCAACGGCGGCGCCTACCACAACGGCTGGAACAACCCGCAGATCAGCGACCAGCTGGTGCCGGACTCGATCAAGCTCACCGACCGCACCGGCGGCGGCGCCTACGAGCAGATCCAGAAGATCCTGGCCGACGCCGTCCCGATGGTCCCGCTGTTCCAGAACAAGTCCTTCTACGTCTACCGCCCCGGCATCACCGGCGTGGACGGCACCCTGGACAACACCGGCGTGTTCCGCTTCTGGGCGATCGGCCGCACCTCGCAGTGACGCCCGGTCGCAGCGCCGAACGGCCCGCCACCCCCTCGGGGTGGCGGGCCGTTCGGCGCTCGCGGCGGACTACAGCGCGCCCGGGCGCACCAGGCCGCTCTCGTACGCGTACACCGCCGCCTGCACCCGGTCGCGCAGCTGGAGCTTGGTCAGCACGTGGCCGACGTGCGTCTTCACGGTCGTCTCCGAGACGAACAGCTCGGCGGCGATCTCCGCGTTCGACAGGCCGCGCGCCACCAGCCGCAGCACCTCCACCTCACGCTCGGTCAGCACCGTCAGCGCCTGCGGGGGCGCCTCGTCCCCCGAGGGCAGCTTGGTGGCGTACATGTCCAGCAGCCGGCGGGTCACCGAGGGGGCCAGCATCGCCGCGCCGTCCGCCACCACCCGGATCGCCTGCACCAGCTCCTCGGCCGGCACGTCCTTCAGCAGGAAGCCGCTGGCGCCCGCGCGCAGCGCCTCCACCACGTACTCGTCCAGGTCGAAGGTGGTCAGCACCAGCACCTTCGCCGGGCCGTCCCGGTCCGGCCCGGCGATCCGCCGGGTCGCCTCCACGCCGTCCATCCGCGGCATCCGGATGTCCATCAGCACCACGTCCGGCTGCAGGGCGCGGACCTGGTCCAGCGCCTGCTGCCCGTCGCCCGCCTCGCCGACCACCGCCAGGTCGGACTCCGCCTCCAGGATCATCCGGAAACCGGTACGCAGCAGCGGCTGGTCGTCCACCAGCAGCACACGGATCGTCAACCTACGACTCCTTGCCGGGAATGGTCACACTGGTCAGGGGCAGCGGGTACGGCGGGGGAGTGCCGCCGAACTCCGGGCAGGACGCCTGGTGGTCGCACCAGTCGCACAGCCGGTTGCGCGTCGCCGGGAAGTCACCGGTCGCCACCGCCGCCGAGATCGCCTCCCACAGCGCCTCCAGCTTCCGCTCCACCGCGAGCAGGTCGGCCTCGTCCGGGTCGTACGTCACCACGTCCCCGCCGCCGCCCAGGTAGACCAGCTGCAGGCGCTTGGGGACCACGCCCTTCCAGCGCCACACCACCAGGGCGTAGAACTTCATCTGGAACATCGCCTTGCCCTCGAAGTCCCGCGAGGGCGCCCGGCCGGTCTTGTAGTCCACCAGCCGCACCTCGCCGGACGGCGCGACGTCCACCCGGTCGATGTACCCGCGCAGCAGCAGGCCCGACTCCAGCGCGGTCTCCACGTACAGCTCGCGCTCCACCGGGTGCAGCCGGACCGGGTCCTCCAGCCGGAACCACTTCCGCACCAGCTTCTCGGCGTCTGCCAGCCAGTCGGCCAGCTTCTCCGGCTCGCCCGGGAACAGTTGCGCCAGCTCCGGCCGTTCCCCCAGCAACCGCTCCCACTGCGGGCCCAGCAGCCCGAGCGCCCGCTCCGGCGTGCGCTCGGCCGGCGGGTGGTCGAACAACCGCTCCAGCACCGCGTGCACCAGCGTCCCCCGGGTCGCGGCCGCGCTCGGCGGCTCCGGCAGCCGGTCGATCACCCGCAGCCGGTACAGCAGCGGGCAGGTCATGAAGTCACCCGCCCGGGACGGCGACAGCCCGGTCGGCCGGGCGGCCGGACGCGGGGCGGGCGAGGGGTCGGTCTGCTGCATGCCACGACCCTATTGCACCGGAGCGACAGCACGGGCGAACGGGTCGCGGAGCTGGGTACAAGTAAAGGGGAGGGCGGGGGCACCGCCGTTCCCGGGACGAGATCACGTAGCGTACGAGGCACCAGCGGACGGCGGAACGGAAGGAGCACGGTGAACGACACCGAGGGGCGGGCACCACAGGAGCCGAAGCCCGGGGAGCAGCCGCGCGGCGGCATCCTGATGGGCCGTCCGTTCGGCGTGCCCGTCTACGTCACCCCGTCCTGGTTCCTGGTCGCGGCCCTGATCACCTGGGTCTTCGGCAGCCGGCTCGCCGACGTGCTGCCCGACCTCGGCGCGGGCCGCTACCTGCTCGCCTTCTCCTTCGCCGTCGCCTTCTACGCCTCGGTGCTGGTCCACGAGCTCGCCCACACCGTGGTCGGGCTGCGCTACAAGCTCGGCGTGCGCCGGATCCAGCTCCAGTTCCTCGGCGGCGTCTCCGAGATCGAGAAGGAGGCCGACCGCCCCTGGCGCGAGTTCTGGCTGGCCTTCGTCGGCCCGCTGCTCTCGCTGCTGCTCGGCGGCGCCTTCTGGCTCGGCCTGCGCGCCGTCGAACCCGCCACCGTCCCCGGCGTGCTGCTCGCCGGGCTGATGGTCTCCAACCTGGTCGTCGCCGCCTTCAACCTGCTCCCCGGCCTCCCGCTGGACGGCGGCCGGATGCTGCGCGCCGTGGTCTGGGCGGTCACCGGCAACCCGATGAAGGGCACCCTCGCCGCGGTCTGGGCCGGCCGCGCGCTGGCCGTCGCCGTCGTCCTCGGCCTGCCGATCCTGAGCTCCTCCCAGGACGTCGAGCGCACCTCCACCGAGGCCATGGTCGACGGCGTGCTGGCCGCGATCCTCGGCTTCATCATCTGGCAGGGCGCCGGCAACTCGCTGCGCAACGCCCGGCTCAAGGAGGTGCTGCCCCGGCTCAAGGTCCGCGAGATGGCCCGCCGCAGCATCGACGTCCCCGCCGACACCCCGCTCGGCGAGGCCATGCGCCGGGCCCGCGAGGCCCACGCCGGGGCGATCGTGGTGGTCGACGGGCGCGGCGAACCGGTCGCCGTGGTCAAGGAGTCCGCGGTCAGCGCCGTCCCCGAGCACCGTCGGCCCTGGATCGCCGTCACCGCCGTCTCCCGCGACCTCGGACCCGGCCTCACCGTCCCCGTCGACCTGGCCGGCGAACAGATCCTCGACACCCTGCGCCGGGCCCCCGCCACCGAGTACCTGGTGGTCCGCCCGGACGGCTCGGTCTACGGCGTGCTCTCCCTCACCGACCTCGAACGCAAGCTCACCGCCGCGCTCCAGGGCCGGGCCGCGGGCCCGAACTGATCATGTGGTCGGGGGCAGCCCTCCGGCTCCCGTAGGATGGCCCCCATGTCCGAACCGACCGGTGCCACCCGCCGACGCGGGCCCTTCCAGGTCGGGGACCAGGTCCAGCTGACCGACCCCAAGGGCCGCCACTACACGTTCACGCTCCAGGCCGGGAACCAGTTCCACACCCACAAGGGTATGTTCCCGCACGACGAGCTGATCGGCGCTCCCGAGGGCACGGTCGTCCGCACGACGGGCAACGTCCCGTACCTCGCGCTGCGCCCCCTGCTCCCCGACTACGTCCTGTCCATGCCGCGCGGCGCGGCGGTGATCTACCCCAAGGACGCGGGCCAGATCCTCGCCATGGCCGACATCTTCGCCGGCGCGAAGGTGGTCGAGGCGGGCGTCGGCTCCGGCGCCCTCTCCACCTACCTGCTGCGCGCCGTCGGCGACACCGGCTCGCTCGCCTCCTACGAGCGCCGGCAGGACTTCGCGGACATCGCCAAGGGCAACGTCGAGCGCTACTTCGGCGGCCCGCACCCGGCCTGGAAGCTCACCGTCGGCGACCTCCAGGACAACCTGGTCGAGACCGACGTCGACCGGGTCATCCTCGACATGCTCGCCCCCTGGGAGTGCCTGGACGTCGCCTCCAAGGCGCTCGTCCCCGGCGGCCTGATCTGCTGCTACGTGGCCACCACCACCCAGATGTCGCGCACCGTCGAGGCGCTGCGCGAGCACGGCACCTTCACCGAGCCGCAGGCCTGGGAGACCATGGTCCGCACCTGGCACCTGGAGGGCCTCGCGGTCCGCCCGGACCACCGGATGATCGGCCACACCGGCTTCCTGCTCACCGCCCGCCGCCTCGCCGACGGCGTCGAGCCCCCGCTGCGCCGCCGCCGCCCCGCCAAGGGCTCCTACGGCGAGGACTACGAGACCGGCCCCGAGACCGAGCTCTCGCTCGTCGAGCGCGCGGCCATCCGCAAGGCGCAGCGCCAGGCCGCCTCGCACGACGCCCGGGACCTCCCGGAGTAGCACGCACGACACGCACCCGCCGACAGCCGGGTCGCGGGGGAGCGGCAGGTCACTGCCCGCCCCGCGACCCGGCTGTCGGCGTCTCCCGCCCCGCGCGCTCCCCGCGCCCCTGAGGGGTCGCCCCGGCACCCGGTGTGGAAGGATGCCCGGACCGGAAAGAGGGGAGTCTCGTGGTGACGGAGCGTCGGATACCCGGGCACGCGCGGTCGGGGCTGAAGCACTGGGTGCTGGTCGCGGCGGGCTGCGCGGCCGTGGTGGGCGGGGCGCTGGGCGCCACCTCGGCGACCGGGGCGGTGACGGCGGGTCAGGCGGCCGACGGGCCGGCCGCGGAGCCGGCGCCCCCGGCCGCGACGCCGCTGCCGGAGGTTGACCCGGCCAAGGCCGACCTGCCGCTGGAGTGCGGCCCGTTCCCGGTCGCGGTGAGCCTGAAGGCCGCCGCGGTGCTGGACGGCGCCCCGGTGACCGTCGCCGCCGCGCACTGCCGGGCGGACATGGGCACTCCGCCGGACGGGGTGTTCCTGCTGGCCGCCGCCGGCGCCCCGGTCACCCTGCTGTCCGACAGCGAGGGCCTGACCGTCACCGAGCTGGCGATCCGCAGCGACGGCTCGATCCGCGGCACGGCCCGCGGCTACTCCTCCCCGGACGTGCCGCGCTTCTCGCCCGACCTGCGGGTCGACCTGACCTGGACCCGGACCGCCGGGACGTGGACCAGGAACGAGACCAGCACGCCGGTGCACGGCGCCTGAGCGGCCGTCAGTCGGCGTCCGGCCCGTAGACCTCGACGCCGTCCGCCGCCCGGCGGACGTGGATGCAGTCGCCCGGGCAGTCCTTGGCGGAGTCCACCACGTCCTGAAGCAGCGTCAGCGGCACGGGCACGCTCTCGCCCGGCTGCTGGCGCAGTTCGTCGTCCGCGCCCTTGACGTAGGCGAGCCCGTCGATGTCGAGCTCGAAGACCTCGGGCGCGTACTGCGCGCAGATGCCGTCGCCGGTGCACAGATCCTGGTCGATCCAGACTTCGAGTGCCTCGCCAGTCCCCGCCATTGCCCCTGCCGTTTCTGCTCCGGTCGCCCCGCATTCGGGGACATTCCTGTCACGATACATCCGCGCTGCTTTGAACCGTTGAGCGGTGGGCATCTCCTCTACCAAGAGGGGAAGCACGCAGGGCGAACAACCGGACACGCCCGACCCGCCTTTCTGATCACTAAGGGGTTTACATCGCCCTGGTCCCAGGTAGGTTTGGGTCGTCCAGCTCCCCCAGGAGGAGGTGAGGACCGTGGCAGCCCACGATGACGAGTACGACCGCAGCGCCGGCAGGCCCGCACGGGGGTCCGACGAGGCCGCGCAGGTCTCCTACCTCGAACAGGAGATCGCCGTCCTTCGGCGCAGGCTCGCGGATTCCCCGCGCGGATCGAGGATCCTTGAGGAGCGGATCACCGAGCTGCAGACCGGCCTGGCCGGTGTGACCGCCCAGAACGAGAGGCTCGTCGCCACCCTGCGCGAGGCCCGCGACCAGATCGTGGCCCTCAAGGAGGAGGTCGACCGACTCGCCCAGCCGCCGGCCGGATTCGGCACCTTCCTCGAAAAGAACGAGGACGGCACCGCCGACATCTTCACCGGGGGCCGCAAGCTCCGGGTCAACGTCAGCCCCAGCGTGGAGCTGGACGAGCTGCGCCGCGGCCAGGAGGTGATGCTCAACGAGGCGCTCAACGTCGTCGAGGCGATGGCGTTCGAGCGGATCGGCGAGATCGTCACCCTCAAGGAGGTGCTGGAGGGCGGTGACCGCGCGCTGGTCACCGGCCACACCGACGAGGAGCGCGTGGTGCGGCTCGCCGAGCCGCTGCACGGCCTGACGCTCCGCCCGGGCGACGCCCTGCTGCTGGAGCCCCGCTCCGGCTACGTGTACGAGGTGGTGCCGAAGTCCGAGGTCGAGGAGCTGGTCCTCGAAGAGGTCCCGGACATCGACTACCGGCAGATCGGCGGCCTCTCCGGCCAGATCGAGCAGATCCGGGACGCCGTCGAACTCCCGTACCTGCACGCCGACCTGTTCAAGGAGTACGAGCTCCGGCCGCCCAAGGGCGTCCTGCTCTACGGCCCGCCCGGCTGCGGCAAGACGCTGATCGCCAAGGCGGTGGCCAACTCGCTGGCCAAGAAGGTCGCCGAGGTGACCGGCCGCCCGCAGGGCAAGAGCTACTTCCTCAACATCAAGGGCCCCGAGCTGCTCAACAAGTACGTGGGCGAGACCGAGCGGCAGATCCGCCTGGTCTTCCAGCGGGCCCGGGAGAAGGCGAGCGAGGGCACGCCCGTCATCGTCTTCTTCGACGAGATGGAGTCGCTGTTCCGCACCCGCGGCTCCGGCGTCAGCTCGGACGTGGAGAACACCATCGTCCCGCAGCTGCTCGCCGAGATCGACGGCGTGGAGGGCCTGGAGAACGTCATCGTCATCGGCGCCTCCAACCGCGAGGACATGATCGACCCGGCGATCCTGCGGCCCGGCCGCCTGGACGTCAAGATCAAGATCGAGCGGCCGGACGCCGAGGCGGCCAAGGACATCTTCTCCAAGTACCTGCGCGACACCCTCCCGTTCCACCCGGACGACCTCAAGGAGCACGACGGCTCGGTGTCGGTCACCGTCGCCGCCATGATCCAGTCGGTGGTCGAGCGGATGTACTCGGAGACCGAGGAGAACCGCTTCCTGGAGGTCACCTACGCCAACGGTGACAAGGAGGTCCTGTACTTCAAGGACTTCAACTCCGGCGCCATGATCCAGAACATCGTGGACCGGGCCAAGAAGATGGCCATCAAGGACTACCTCGACCACGGCCAGCGCGGTCTGCGCGTCTCCCACCTGCTCGCCGCCTGCGTGGACGAGTTCAAGGAGAACGAGGACCTGCCCAACACCACCAACCCGGACGACTGGGCCCGCATCTCCGGCAAGAAGGGCGAGCGGATCGTCTTCATCCGCACCCTCGTCACCGGCAAGCAGGGCGCCGAGTCCGGCCGCTCCATCGACACCGTCGCCAACACGGGGCAGTACCTGTAGCACGCGCACGACCCCGTCCGGCTGCGGCGCTCGGCAGGGCTCCGCAGCCGGACGGCGCGTCTGCACCGGCAGCACCCAGCAGTACCCACAGGTCAGGAGGGCCGCATGACCGTACGGCGCGTGATGGGGATCGAGACCGAGTACGGCATCTCCGTGCCCGGCCACCCCAACGCCAACGCCATGCTCACCTCGTCCCAGATCGTCAACGCGTACGCCGCGGCGATGCACCGGGCGCGCCGCGCCCGCTGGGACTTCGAGGAGGAGAATCCGCTGCGCGACGCCAGGGGCTTCGACCTGGCCCGGGACGTGGCGGACGCCAGCCAGCTCACCGACGAGGACATCGGCCTGGCCAACGTCATCCTCACCAACGGCGCCCGCTTCTACGTCGACCACGCGCACCCCGAGTACTCCTCGCCCGAGGTCACCAACCCGCGCGACGCGGTGCTCTGGGACAAGGCCGGCGAGCGGATCATGGCGGAGGCCGCCGAGCGCGCCCTGGAACTGCCCAGCGGGCAGCGGATCCTGCTCTACAAGAACAACACCGACAACAAGGGCGCCTCCTACGGCACCCACGAGAACTACCTGATGCAGCGGACCACCCCGTTCGCCGACATCGTCCGCCACCTCACCCCGTTCTTCGTCTCCCGCCAGGTGGTGTGCGGGGCCGGCCGGGTGGGCATCGGCCAGGAGGGCGGCGGGCACGGCTTCCAGATCAGCCAGCGCGCCGACTACTTCGAGGTCGAGGTCGGCCTGGAGACCACCCTCAAGCGCCCGATCATCAACACCCGCGACGAACCGCACGCCGACGCCGAGAAGTACCGCCGGCTGCACGTCATCATCGGCGACGCCAACCTGTCGGAGATCTCCACCTACCTCAAGCTCGGCACCACCGCCCTGGTGCTGTCGATGATCGAGGACGGCTTCATCGCCGTCGACCTCGCCGTCGACCAGCCCGTGCGCACCCTGCACCGGATCTCCCACGACCCCGACCTCAAGCAGCTGGTCCAGCTGCGCAGCGGCCGCCGGCTGACCGCCGTCCAGCTCCAGATGGAGTACTGCGAGCTGGCCCGCAAGTACGTCGAGGACCGCCACGGGCAGGACGCCGACGACCAGACCCTGGACGTGCTGGCCCGCTGGGAGGACGTGCTGGGCCGGCTGGAGCGCGACCCGATGAGCCTGTCCCGGCAGCTCGACTGGATCGCCAAGAAGGAGGTCCTGGAGGGCTACCGGCAGCGCGACGGCCTGGACTGGGACAGCCCCCGGCTCCAGCTGGTCGACCTCCAGTACAGCGACGTGCGGGCCGACAAGGGCCTGTACAACCGGCTGGCGGCGCGCGGCCGGTTCGAGCGGCTCTTCACCGAGGACGAGGTGCGCCGCGCCGTCACCCAGCCCCCCGACGACACCCGGGCCTACTTCCGCGGCCGCTGCCTGGAGCAGTACGCCGACCACGTGGCCGCGGCCTCCTGGGACTCCGTCATCTTCGACCTGCCCGGCCACGACAGCCTCCAGCGCGTCCCGACCATGGAGCCGCTGCGCGGCACCCGGGAGCACGTCAAGGAGCTGCTCGACCGGTGCCGCACCGCCGAGGACCTGGTCCGGGTCCTCTCCGGCGGGTAACTTTTCGATCACCGGGGGTGAACATTTCCCCAGCGGGGAATCATTCCGGTGAGCAGCCAGCGTTGAACGAGAACACCGAACGAGCGGGGTGAGGGAAATGGCGGAGAAGGACACCGGCGGCGGCCAGCAGCGGGCGAGCCGCTCCTCCGAGGAGGTCGAGGAGCAGGCCGCGGAAACGCAGGCTTCGGACGAGCTCAAGGAGCGCCAGGAAAAGCTCAGCGACGACGTCGACTCGGTACTCGACGAAATCGACGAGGTACTGGAATCCAACGCGGAGGATTTCGTGCGCGGATTCGTGCAGAAGGGCGGCGAGTGAGAGGGGGAATCCCCTCCGCCACCGAAAACAGCACCACGAGCGCCGCAGGTGTGCCCTGAGCGCGCCTGCGGCCTCGTGTTCCCGCAAGCTCCCGTGCGCAGCGCGTGGAACCGGCCCCGGAAGCGGGTAGGGTCCGGGGCACCAAGCAACTTTCGATCTTCGATCCGGAAGGACACGTGTGGAAGCCAACCTCAGTGGCACCGGGCGTCTGCCGGCCGCCTTCCTCACCCCCGGCTCCTCCTCGTTCCTCGACTTCCTCGACAGCCACGCGCCCCAGCTGCTCCCCGGCCGGCGCCCCCTCCCGGAGGGGATGACGGTCGAGGCGCCGCACGGCACCACCATCGTCTCCGCGGTCTTCGACGGCGGCGTGGTGCTGGCCGGCGACCGCCGCGCCACCATGGGCAACGTCATCGCCCAGCGGGACATCGAGAAGGTCTTCCCGGCGGACGAGTACAGCGCGGTCGGCATCGCCGGCACCGCGGGCCTGGCGGTCGAGATGGTCCGGCTGTTCCAGCTGGAGCTGGAGCACTACGAGAAGATCGAGGGCGCCGTGCTCTCCTTCGAGGGCAAGGCCAACCGGCTCACCACGATGATCCGCTCCAACCTGGCGATGGCCATGCAGGGCCTCGCGGTCGTCCCGGTCTTCGCCGGCTACGACCTCGACCTCGGCCGCGGCCGGATCTTCACCTACGACGTCACCGGCGGCCGCTCCGAGGAGCGGGCCGGCTTCGCCGCCACCGGCTCCGGATCGGTCTTCGCCCGCGGCTCGATGAAGAAGCTCTACCGGGACGGGCTGACCGGCGAGCAGGCCGCCACCCTCGCCGTCCAGGCGCTCTACGACGCCGCCGACGACGACTCCGCGACCGGCGGCCCCGACCTGGCCCGCAAGATCTTCCCGATCGTCACGCTGATCACCGAGGACGGCTTCCGCCGGCTCACCGAGGACGAGGTCGCCGCGATCGCGGTCTCCATCACCGACCAGCGCCGCCAGCACCCGAACGGCCCGCAGGCCCCGCTCCTCTGAGTCCGCCCCAACCACCGAAGGGAGACCGGCGGTGTCCACGCCGTTCTACGTCTCGCCCCAGCAGGCCATGGCGGACCGCGCGGAGTACGCCCGCAAGGGCATCGCCCGCGGCCGCAGCGTGGTCGTGCTCACCTACGCCGACGGCATCGTCTTCGTCGCGGAGAACACCTCCCGCGCGCTGCACAAGGTCTCCGAGATCTACGACAAGATCGCCTTCGCCGCGGTCGGCCGCTACAACGAGTTCGAGAACCTGCGCATCGGCGGCGTCCGCTACGCCGACCTGCGCGGCTACTCCTACGACCGGGCCGACGTCACCGCCCGCGGCCTGGCCAACGTCTACGCGCAGACCCTCGGCACCATCTTCTCCTCGGTCGGGGAGAAGCCCTACGAGGTCGAGCTGATCGTCGCCGAGGTCGGCCGGAGCGACGCCGACGACCAGATCTACCGGCTCACCCCCGACGGCTCGGTGGTGGACGAGAAGAACGCCGTGGTGGTCGGCGGCAACGCCGACTCCATCGGCAGCTACCTCGGCCAGCGCCACCGCGCCGGGCTGGGCCTCGCGGAGGCGCTCAAGCTGGCCGTCGACGGCCTGGCCCGCGACCCGAACGGCGGCACCCCGCGGACGCTGACGCCGGAGCAGCTGGAGGTCGCGGTGCTGGACCGCCAGCGGCCCCAGCAGCGGAAGTTCAAGCGCATCCTGGGCGGCCAGCTGGCCCGGCTGCTCAGCGGTGACGAGTCGGCCGCCGCCGAGGACGGCGACGACGAGGGCGCCGACACCGAATGACCGGCCCGGGCGGCCCGCCGAACGCGGCGGGCCGCCCCCCGGTCCACCACCGCCACCGAGGGGTTCCACCGAGCTTCGAACAGAGAAGAGGCGTCCATGGACCGTCGAATTTTCGGGATCGAGAACGAGTACGGCGTCACCTGCACCTTCCGGGGCCAGCGCCGGCTCTCGCCGGACGAGGTCGCCCGCTACCTCTTCCGCCGGGTCGTCTCCTGGGGCCGCAGCAGCAACGTCTTCCTGAAGAACGGCGCCCGCCTCTACCTCGACGTCGGCTCCCACCCCGAGTACGCGACCCCCGAGTGCGACGACGTCACCGAGCTGGTCACCCACGACAAGTCCGGCGAGCGGATCCTCGAAGGGCTGCTGGTGGACGCCGAGCGGCGGCTGCACGAGGAGGGCATCGCCGGGGACGTCTACCTGTTCAAGAACAACACCGACTCGGCCGGGAACTCCTACGGCTGCCACGAGAACTACCTGGTGGCCCGGCACGGCGAGTTCTCCCGGCTGGCGGACGTGCTGATCCCGTTCCTGGTGACCCGGCAGCTGATCTGCGGCGCCGGCAAGGTGCTGCAGACCCCGCGCGGCGCGGTCTACTGCGTCAGCCAGCGCGCCGAGCACATCTGGGAGGGCGTCAGCTCCGCCACCACCCGCTCCCGGCCGATCATCAACACCCGGGACGAGCCGCACGCCGACGCCGAGCGCTACCGCCGGCTGCACGTCATCGTCGGCGACTCCAACATGTCGGAGACCACCACGCTGCTCAAGGTCGGCGCCACCGACCTGGTGCTGCGGCTGATCGAGGCCGGGGTGGTGATGCGCGACCTGACGCTGGAGAACCCGATCCGGGCGATCCGCGAGGTCAGCCACGACCTGACCGGCACCCACCAGGTCCGGCTCGCCAACGGCCGGGAGGCGTCCGCCCTGGAGATCCAGGAGGAGTACTACACCAAGGCGCTGGAGTTCGCCGACCGCAAGGGCCTCAACGAGGGCACCGTGGCCCGGGTGCTGGACCTGTGGGGCCGCACCCTGGAGGCGGTGCGCAGCGAGGACCTGGCCAAGGTCGGCACCGAGATCGACTGGATCATGAAGTACCAGCTGATCGAGAAGTACCGGGCCAAGCACCAGATGACCATGTCCAACCCGCGGGTGGCCCAGATCGACCTCGCCTACCACGACATCCACCGCCGCCGCGGCCTGTTCTACCTGCTGCAGAAGAACGGGCAGGCCCAGCGGGTCACCACCGACCTGCTGACCTTCCAGGGCAAGTCGGTGCCCCCGCAGACCACCCGGGCCCGGCTGCGCGGCGACTTCATCCGGCGCGCCCAGGAGCAGCGCCGCGACTTCACCGTCGACTGGGTGCACCTCAAGCTGAACGACCAGGCGCAGCGCACCGTGCTGTGCAAGGACCCGTTCCGTTCGGTCGACGAGCGGGTGGAGAAGCTGATCGCCGGCATGTGAGCCACCGGCGGCCGACGGTCCGTCGGGGGCGCGCCGAGCGCCTCCGACGGACCGGACGAATCGGGTCATAGGCTGACGCCATGCGTCGAACCGCCTGCCTGCTCACCGTCTCCCTGACCGTCGCGCTGATCGCCGGATGCAGTAGTTCGGACGGCTCGGGGAAGTCCGCCGCGACGACGGCCCCGGCCTCCTCGGCCTCCGCGGTCGAGGTGCCGAGCCCGGTGGCGTCCGCCTCGCCGATGCCGACCGTCAGCGGCGAGTTCGGCTCGAAGGCGACGATCACGCTGCCCTCCGAGCAGCCCGGCGGCCAGTTCGTGGTGAGCACCGTGAGCGAGGGCTCCGGGGCGGAGGTCAAGAAGGAAGACTGGGTGACGGTCAACTACACCGTCAAGGACTGGACCACCGGCAAGGACCTGTCCAGCTCCTACGACTCCGGCGGCAAGCCGCAGCTGTACCAGGCGGGCAGCGGGCAGCTGGTGCCCGCCTTCGACCAGAGCGTGGTCGGCAAGAAGGTCGGCTCCCGGGTGCTGGTGGTGGCGCCGCCCGCGGCCGGGTTCGGCAGCCAGGGGTCGACCGCGCTGGGCGTCGGCAAGGACGACACCGTGGTGTTCGTGCTGGACGTGATGAACTCCGTCGCGCCGGACACCACCATCCCCGGGGACCTCACCCAGCCGCCGGCGAACGCCCCGCAGGTGAAGGACAACGGCAAGGCCGCGCCGACCATCACCGTCCCCTCCGGCGAGCAGCCGCCCGCCGACCTGCAGCAGTACGTGCTGGTCAAGGGCACCGGGCCGGAGGTGCAGAGCGGGCAGACGCTGCTGGTCCAGTACACCGGCGTGACCTGGGCGGACGGCAAGCAGTTCGACTCCTCGTGGAACCACGGCGGCGCGCAGGCCCTCCAGGTCGGCACCGGCAGCCTGATCAAGGGGTGGGACCAGGGGCTGGTCGGCAAGACCGTCGGCAGCCGGGTGATGCTGGTGGTGCCGCCCTCGCTGGGCTACGGGGACCAGGCCAGCGGGTCGATCCCGGCCAACTCCACCCTGGTGTTCGTGATCGACATCCTGGAAGCCGTCTGAGAAGTGCCTGACAGCGGGGCGCGGACCGGACTGAACGGCTCTCATGCCGACCTGACATACTGCTGCCCCGCACCAGTGGTACACGCGTCGTCGGGCGAGTCGAATGGGGAGTCATGTCTGAGAAAGCGTCGAGCCCGGGCGAGGCCGACAGCACCGGGAACAAGCCCGTCGTGGACCGCGAGTCGATCGTCGTCCCCGCCGAGATCCTGACCCAGGCCGGCTGGGCGCCGCCCACCAACCCGGTCAACCCGGACGCCAAGGCCGAGCAGGCGCCGCAGGTCTTCGCGTCCAACCAGCGCAAGGTCCCGCTCTCCGAGGCCGGGTACAACGAGGACCCGGGCGGCGTGGGCCGGCTCGGCGTCATCCTGGGCTCGGTCCTCGCGGTCCTGCTGGTCGCCTCCGGCGTGACGATGTACTACGTCAACAAGGACGGCGGCAGCAAGTCCGCGGCGAAGTCGGACTCGGCCGCGGTCACGCCCAGCCCCGACGCGGGGGCCTCGGAGGCGGCGCCCAGCCAGGAGCCGGTGCCGCCGATCAAGGACAGCGCCAAGGTGCTGCCCTCGGTCTCCGGCGACTTCGGCACCAAGGCGAGCATCACCCTGCCCAAGGACGCCCCCGACGGGACGTTCGTGGTCAAGGTGCTGTCCGAGGGCAGCGGCCCGAAGGTCGACAAGAACAACTGGGTCTCCGTCGACTACACGGCTATGGACTGGCAGACCGGCAAGGACATCCCCGGCTCGTACGGGGAGCAGAACGGCAAGCCGCAGCTCTACCAGGCCGGCGCCGGTTCGCTGATCCCCGCGCTGGACAGCGCCGTCGAGGGCCACAAGGCCGGCAGCCGCCTGCTGGTGGTCGCCCCGCCCGCCGCCGCGTTCGGCGCCCAGGGCAACAGCCAGCTGGGCATCGCGGGCACCGACAGCCTGGTGTTCGTGCTGGACATCCGGCAGTCCACCGCCCCGAACGCGGTGCTCTCCGGTGACGTGACCCCGCCGCCCGCGGACTTCCCGCAGGTCAAGGACAACGGCAGCAAGGCCGCCGAGATCACCCCGGTCAAGGACGCCGCCGACCCGACCGAGCTCAAGAGCCACGTGCTGATCCAGGGCAAGGGCCGCAAGGTCGAGGCCGGCGAGAAGGTGCTGGTCCAGTACACCGGCGTGCTGTACAAGGACGGCAAGAAGTTCGACTCCTCGCTCGACCGCGGGCAGGCGTTCACCTTCACCACCGGCGCCGGCAGCGTCATCGAGGGCTGGGACCAGGGCATCACCGGCCAGAACATCGGCAGCCGGGTCGAGCTGGTCATCCCCGCCTCGCTGGGCTACAAGGACAAGGCCAGCGACAGCATCCCGGCCAACTCCACCCTGGTGTTCGTGGTGGACATCCTGGACGCGGGCGTCGGCGGCGACAGCTGACGGCCCGTCCGTGCGCCTAGGATGAGTGGCGTTCACGCAACCGAACGAGAAGAGCAATCGTGAGCCTGACCAAGCCGGAGATCGACTTCCCGGGCGGCGACGCCCCGAGCGAGCTCCAGATCCGCGACATCGTGGTCGGCGACGGCGCCGAGGCCAAGGCCGGCGCGACCGTCGAGGTCCACTACGTGGGTGTCACCTTCGCCTCCGGCGAGGAGTTCGACGCCTCCTGGAACCGCGGCCAGACCTTCAAGTTCCCGCTGGGCGGGGGCCGGGTCATCAAGGGCTGGGACCAGGGCGTCGAGGGCATGCGCGTCGGCGGCCGCCGCGAGCTGGTCATCCCGCCGCACCTGGCCTACGGCAACCAGTCGCCGAGCCCGCTCATCCCGGCCGGTTCCACCCTGATCTTCGTGGTGGACCTGCTGGGCGTCTGACCTCGGACGTACCACCGACACCCCCGGTTCCGCCAGGAGCCGGGGGTTCGGCTTTCTCTGGACGCGTCCGTACCGGTACGGTCAGGCGGGTCACCCCCGATCGGAGGAAGGGTCAGCGATGGCGATCGCCAAGGCAGAGCGGCTGATGAACCTAGCCCTGTGCCTGATGAACACCCGGCGTCCGCTCTCCAAGAAAGAGCTGCGCGAGTCCGTCGAGGCGTACCGGGAGGCCTGGCAGCAGGGCTCCGAGGACGCCTTCAACCGGATGTTCGAGCGCGACAAGGACGACCTGCGGGAACTCGGACTGATCATCGACGTGGACGAGAACGCGCTCGACGGCGAGATCGGCTACCTCGCCCGCCGCGACCGCAACCGCCTCCCGGAGATCGCCCTGGACGCCGAGGAGGCCGCCGCGCTGGCGCTGGCCGCCCGGGTCTGGCAGCAGGCCAAGATGTCCGGGGCCGCCAGCGGAGCCCTGCAGAAGCTCCGCGCCGCGGGCGTCCCGTTCGCCGAGGAGCCCGAGCACGGCGCGCTGGAACCGCGGATCCCCGGCCGGGAGGCCGCGTTCGAACCGCTGCTCACCGCCGCCCGCGACCGGCGCCCGGTCACCTTCGACTACCGCAAGGCCGGCGCCGCCACCGCCGAGCCGCGCTCGGTCGAGCCCTGGGCGCTGGAGTGCTGGCGCGGCCACTGGTACCTGGCCGGCTACGACCGCGACCGCGGCTCGGCCCGGGTGTTCCGGCTCTCCCGGATCACCGGCAAGGTCCGCTCCCGGGCCGGCGCGTTCACCGGCGAGGTGCCCGAGCACGTGGACGTCCGGGCCGTGGTGGCCCGGTTCGCCGGCGAGGGCGCGACCGCGGTGGCGAAGGTCGAGGTGCGCTCCGGCGCGGCCTACCCGCTGCGCCAGCGGGCGCTGGAGACCCGCGCGGTGAACGCCGACTGGGACGAGCTGGACATCCCGTACGGCAACGGCCTCGGCGCCGACCTGGCCGAGTACGGCCCCGACGTCATCGTGATCGGCCCCGAGGACCTGCGGGCCGACGTCATCGACCGGCTGCGCGCCGTCGCCGGTCTCGCGGAGGTTCAGGCATGAGTAACGCGATCGACCAGACGCGGCGGATGCTGTCGCTGGTCACCTACCTGCGCGAGCGCCCCGGGGCCGAGGTGGCCGAGGTGGCGCGGGCGTTCGGGATCACCGAGCGGGAGCTGATCGGCGACCTGAACGTGCTGCCGATGTGCGGGACGTCCTTCCGCGGCGGCGACCTGCTCGACATCGACACCGACGGCGAGCGGATCTGGTGGCACAACGTCGACGACGTCGCCCAGCCGCTGCGACTGGCCGCCGACGAGGCCACCGCGCTGCTGGTCGCCGCCCGCGCCGTCGCCGGGCTCCCCGGGCTGCGCGAGCGCGACCGGCAGGCGCTCACCCGGGCCGTCTCCAAGATCGAGGACGCGGCGGGCGAGAACGCCGAGTCCGCCGCCCGGATCGGCGTCACCTTCGAGGCCGAGGGCACCGTCTTCGCCGACATCGACCGGGCGCTCAGCGAGGGCCGGCTGATCTGGCTGCGCTACTGGTCGCACGGCCGCGGCGAGCTGACCGAGCGCGAGGTCGACCCGATCCGGCTGGTCACCGAGGGCCACACCTACCTGGAGGGCTGGTGCCGCACCTCCGAGGACCGGCGCACCTTCCGGCTCGACCGGATCGCCGAGATCAAGGTGCTGGACGAACCCGCCAACCCGCCCCGCCTCCAGCCCCGCGACCTGTCCGCCGGACTGGTCGCCCCCACCGCGGACGACCCGCAGGTGGTGGTCGAGGTCGGCCCCGGCGGCCGCTGGGTCGCCGAGTACTACACCCACGACAGCGCCGAGGAACTCCCCGACGGCGGCCTGCGGATCACCCTGCGCTCCGCCGAACCGGCCGGGCTGCGCACCCTCGCGCTGCGCCTGGGCCGGGACGGCCGGATCACCGCCCCCGCCCAGCTCGCCGAACAGGCCCGCACCGCCGCGCTGGCCGCGCTGGAGCACTACCGGGACGGACAGGTCTGAACCACGTGACCGAAGGCACCAGATTCAAGGTGTACTGCTCGCAGTGCCGGGAGAAGGTCGAACTCCCGGCCGGCGAGTTCCGGCTGGCCCTCGGCGCCAGCAAGGAACGCACCTTCTACAGCTTCACCTGCCCGGCCTGCGGAGCGGTCGTCCGCAAGATCGCCGGGGAGAAGATCGTCGCCGCGCTCACCGAGGCCGGCGTGCACACCATGCGGCTGCTGCCGGTGGACGGATAGGGGAGGCCCCGCACGTGAACTGGACCCTGGTCGGCGCCGTCCTGCTGTCCACCGCGGGCCTGCTGGTGCTCGGGGTGCTCGCGCTGCGGCTGTGGCTGGACGCCCGGGCGCTGGCCCGCGAGGTGGACGGCGCGGTCGGCGCGCTGCAGCGGGCGAGCGGCTCCGACTGATCCGGCGCGCCGGGGGAGCGGCTCCGAGTGGCGCGGCGCGCCGGGGGAGCGGTGCGGACCGGCGCGGGGCAGAACGGCGCGGTGCGGCGGGGGCGACCGGTATCCGATCGTTGGGTACCGGGTTCCCGCCGCGACACCCCGAGCGGCTACCATCGCCCGCAGAGGGGGAGCCCTGCCTCCCGGACAAGGAAGGCGGTGCCCCGGAGATGAGGCTCCTGTCGCCCGGCTCGCTGCTGCTGGTCACGGTGTTCGCGGTGCTGCTGTTCGGCGGCAAGCGGCTGCCGGACGCGGCGCGGGCGCTCGGCCGCTCCCTGCGGATCCTCAAGAGCGAGGGCAAGGCGCTGCGCCGGGAGTTCGACTCCGGCCGCGAGGACGCGACCCCCGCGAGCCCCGTGGCCCCGGCCGCGCGGCCCGCCGCCGAACCGGACCGGGTGGTCAAGGCGGCCCCCGGCGCCTCCCGCTCCGACCGGGTGGCCTGAGGGTCTTCCCCCTGAGCACCACCGTCGGGCTCCCGCACCACTCCGACTACGACGAGCGCACGATTCGAGGACCGGGTTGAGCAAGACGACCAAAGCGGCCAAGGACCCTGAGGGGCGGATGGCGCTCGCCGACCATCTCCGCGAACTGCGCAACCGGCTGGTCAAGTCACTGCTGGCGATCATCTTCTTCACGATCATCGCGGCGTTCTTCAACAAGCGGCTGCTGGACTTCCTGATCGCCCCGCTGCCGGCCTGCGGTCCGGACGGGCACCCGGTGCCGGGCGACGAGCACTGCGCCCAGGTGTCCAACATCGGTCTGCTGACGCCGTTCACCCTGGTGCTGAAGGTCAGCCTCACCGCCGGCGTGGTGGCCGCCACCCCGGTCTGGCTGTACCAGCTGTGGAAGTTCGTGGCGCCCGGCCTGCACCAGCACGAGAAGCGCTACTCGATCTCCTTCCTGGCCATCGGCACCCCGCTCTTCCTCGCCGGGGCGGCGTTCGCCTACCTGGTCATGCCGATGACCGCGCAGATGCTGATCAGCTTCGTCGCGGACGGCGTCACCTCGATCGTGCCGGTGGAGGACTACCTCGACCTGGTCACCCGCATGGTGCTGGTGTTCGGCGCGGGCTTCGAACTGCCGCTGTTCCTGGTGATGCTGAACCTGGTCGGGGTGCTCACCGGTCGGCGGATGCTGGGCTGGTGGCGCGCCATGGTGATGGGCATCACCGTGTTCGCCGCGTTCGCGACCCCGTCCGCCGACCCGGTGTCGATGCTGGCGCTGGCCGCGCCGATCTGGGCGCTGTACTTCATCGCGGTCGGCATCTCGCTGATGAACGACAAGCGCAAGGCGGCCCGCAACCCCGACGCCGGGCTGAGCGACGAGGAAGCCTCCGAGGTCGACCTGACGGTCGAGAGCGTGGCGGGTGCCGAGTCGGTCGGCGGGGTGGAGCCGGTGGAGCCCCCCGCGCCGATCCCGGCCGCGCGCCGCGACCAGATCGACGACGACATCACCTGATGAGCCGCTGAAGCGCTGATCGGCCCCGCCGACGGACGGCCCCGGACCCCTGTGGTCCGGGGCCGTCCGCGTTCCCGGGGAGCGCTGGTGGGCGCGGGGTCGATCCGCGCTGGTGGGGGGCTTGCCCGGGGTTCAAGCCATGTGACATATTACTGGCGTGCTCAAGCGAACCTCCTACGACGTCGTGGTGGTCGGCGCCGGCGTCGTCGGCGCCGCCTGCGCGTACTACGCGGCCCGCGCCGGCCTGCAGGCCGCCGTGGTGGACCGCGGCCCGGTGGCCGGCGGGACCACCGGCGCGGGCGAAGGCAACCTGCTGGTCTCCGACAAGGAACCCGGCCCCGAACTCGACCTCGCCCTGCTCTCCACCCGGCTGTGGCGCGACCTCGCCGAGGAGCTCGGCGACCGCGTCGAGTACGAGCCGAAGGGCGGCCTCGTGGTCGCCACCGGGGCCGCCGGACTCGACCTGCTGCACGGCTTCGCCGCGAAGCAGCGCACCGCCGGCGTACAGGCCGTCCCGGTCGCCGCCGACGAACTGCGCACCCTCGAACCGCACCTGGCCGAGGACCTGCCCGGCGGCTACCTGTACCCGCAGGACGCCCAGGTGCAGCCCGCCCTGGCCGCCGCCCACCTGCTGCGCGCCTCCGGCGCCGACCGGTACCTCGGCGAGGCCGTCACCGGCCTGCTGCGCGGCCCCGGCGGCGCCGTCACCGGCGTGCGCACCGAACGCGGCGCCCTCGCCGCGCCCGCCGTGGTCAACGCGGCCGGCACCTGGGGCGGCGAACTCGCCGCGCTGGCCGGGGTGCGGCTGCCGGTGCTGCCCCGGCGCGGCTTCGTGCTGGTCACCGAACCGCTGCCGCGGATCGTCCGGCACAAGGTCTACGCCGCCGACTACGTCGCCGACGTCGCCTCCGGCTCGGCCGACCTGCAGTCCTCCGCCGTGGTCGAGGGCACCCCCGCCGGGCCGGTGCTGATCGGCGCCAGCCGGGAACGGGTCGGCTTCGACCGCACCCTCGCCCCCGAGGTGCTGCACCGGCTCGCCGCCCAGGCCGCCGCGCTCTTCCCGGTGCTGCGCACCGTCCAGGTGCAGCGCTGCTACCGCGGCTTCCGCCCGTACCTGCCCGACCACCTGCCCGCCATCGGGCGCGACGCCCGGGTGCCCGGCCTCTACCACGCCTGCGGGCACGAGGGCGCGGGGATCGGCCTGGCACCGGCCACCGGGCTGCTGATCAGCCGCCAACTGGCCGGGGTGGAAACGGAGTTCGACCTTGCGCCGTTTCGGCCGGAGCGGTTCGCGGGTGCGGAGGAGTGGTCGTGAGTGCGGGGCGGAGCGGGCCGGCGGTCGCGGCGGGCGGGGCCGCCGGGCGGCGGCGGGAGCGGTTCGCGCTGCTCGGCGGGGGCCGCGTCGGACCCTCCCGCCCGTTGGGCGGACCCCGCGCGCGGGTCGGGGCCGGGGTGCCGGCCGGCCGGGTCGGGCTTCCCGCCGGGCGGTACGAAGCACGTGAAGGCGAGGAGTAGCGATGGACCCGCTCGACCTGGTGGGCGCCGAACCCGGCCCTGCCCGCACCATCCTGTTCGACGGCCGCCCGGTGCCCGCGCTGCCCGGCCAGACGCTGGCCGCCGCGCTGTGGGCCGACGGCGTGGCCGCCTGGCGCACCACCCGCGGCGGAGGCCGTCCGCGCGGGGCGTTCTGCGGGATCGGCCAGTGCTTCGACTGCCTGGCCACCGTCAACGGCCGCCCCAACCAGCGCCTGTGCCTGCTGCCCGCGGAGCACGGCGACACCGTCAGCACCCAGGAGGGCCACGGCCGTGCCGACCTCGAAGTCTGAGCCGCGCGACGGCGCCGGGGAGGTCCACGACCTCGCGGTGATCGGCGCCGGCCCCGCCGGACTGGCCGCGGCCGACGCCGCCGCCCGGCTCGGCCTGCGGGTCGCGCTGGTGGACGCCGGCAGCCGGCTCGGCGGCCAGTACTACCGGCACCCCGGACCCGAACTGGGCGCCGCGCGCCCCGAGAAGCTGCACCACGGCTGGGCGGTCTTCGCCCGGCTGCGCGAACGGCTGGCGGCCTCGCCGCTGGTCGACCACCTGGCCGGCCACCACGTGTGGGCGGTCGAGGCGGGCGTCCCCGGCGACGGGGAGCGCCCCTGGCGCCTGCACGCCACCCGCGGCCCCGGGGCGGCCGACCGGGCCACCGTCCTGGCCCGCGCCGTCCTGCTGGCCACCGGCGCCCACGAGCGGCACCTGCCCTTCCCCGGCTGGACGCTGCCCGGAGTGGTGACCGCGGGCGGCGCGCAGGCGGTGCTCAAGTCCTCGCTGGTGCTCCCCGGCCACCGGATCGTGGTGTCCGGCAGCGGCCCTCTGCTGCTGGCCGCCGCCTCCTCGCTGGTCTCGGCCGGCGCGGAGGTCCCCGCGATCGTGGAGGCCACCTCCTACCTCGGCTACCTCCGCGGGCTGCCGGTGCTGGCCGGCAACCCCGCGAAGCTGGCCGAGGGCGCCGCGCACGGCGCCAGGCTGCTGCGGCACGGCGTGCGGCTGCGCCGCAGCAGCGCCGTGGTCGAGGCGCACGGCACCGACCGGGTCACCGCCGTCACGGTGGCCCGGCTGGACGCCCGCTGGAAGCCGGTGCCCGGCAGCGAGCGGCGGATCGCGTGCGACGCGCTGGCGATCGGGCACGGGCTCGTCCCGCAGATCGAACTGGCCGCCGAACTGGGCGCCGAGACGGTCACCGGGCCGGACGGCGCGGTCGCCCTCAAGGTCGACGCCGAGCAGCGCACCAGCGTGGCCGGGCTGTGGGCGGCGGGGGAGACCTGCGGCGTCGGCGGCGCGGACCTGGCGCTCGCCGAGGGCGTGCTGGCCGCCCACGCGGTGGCCGGGCGTCCGGCCCCGGCCCGGGAGACGGCCGTCCGGCGGCGGCGGCGCGCGTTCGCCGCGCTGATGGCCGCCGCGCACGTGCCCGGGCCGGACTGGACCGGCTGGGTCACCGACGACACCGAGGTCTGCCGGTGCGAGGAGGTTCCGGCCCGGGAGGTCCGGGCGGCCGTCGAGGAGCTCGGTGCCGGTGACGCCCGGACGGTCAAGCTGCTCACCCGGGCCGGGATGGGCTGGTGCCAGGGCCGGATGTGCGGGCCCGCGGTGGCCTGCCTGTCCGGTGGCGGCGCGGGGCGGCAGGACAGCCGACCGCTGTCCTGCCCGGTGCCGCTGGCGCAACTGGCCGCACCCCGGCCGGAGCCGGAGCGGTCGGGGCTGGAGCCGGGGCCGGAGCGGTCGGGCCGGCACTGAGGCCGGTTCGGGTGGTCTCGGTCCGTCGGTCGTGAGGCTCGGCGGGTCGGGAGCATGCAGCGGCTTGCCGTTCCTCGGCGGTGAAGGCTGTCCGACGCGCTGCCGGGTCGTTGCCGGGGTGGGCGGGTCCCTCTTGTGGACCCTGCTCGCCCGCTTATAAAATGTCACACATCATATCTAGGGAGACCCCCGTGACCCGCACCCCCCACGACCCCGCCCGTCCCTGGCGCGGCATCATGGTCGCCACTACCCTGCCCTTCCGTGACGACCTCACGGTGGACTACGACGCCTACGCCGAGCACGTCCGCTGGCTGATCGACAACGGCTGCGACGGCGTCGTCCCCAACGGCTCGCTCGGCGAGTACCAGACGCTCACCCCCGAGGAGCGCGCCAAGGTCGTCGCCACCGCCGTCGAGGCGGCCGGGGACGGCGCCCGGGTGATGCCCGGCGTGGCCGCCTACGGCAGCGCCGAGGCCCGCCGCTGGGCCGAGCAGGCCGCCGAGGCCGGGGCCGGCTCGGTGCTGCTGCTCCCGCCGAACGCCTACCGCGCCGACCACGCCGCGGTGCGCGCCCACTACGCCGAGGTCGCGGAGGCCGGGGTGCCGGTCGTCGCGTACAACAACCCGATCGACACCAAGGTCGACCTCGTCCCGTCGCTGCTCGCCCGGCTGCACGCGGACGGCTCGATCGTCGCGGTCAAGGAGTTCTCCGGCGACGTCCGCCGCGCCTACGAGATCGGCGAGCTGGCCCCCGGCCTGGACCTGCTGGTCGGGGCCGACGACGTGCTGCTGGAACTGGCCGTCGCCGGCGCGGTCGGCTGGATCGCCGGCTACCCGAACGCGCTGCCCGCCGCCAGCTCCGCGCTGTACCACGCCGCCGTCTCCGGCGACCTGGCCACCGCCGTCCCGCTCTACAAGTCGCTGCACCCGCTGCTGCGCTGGGACTCCAGGACCGAGTTCGTGCAGTCCATCAAGCTGTCCATGGACATCGCCGGGCGCCCGGGCGGCCCGACCCGTGCCCCGCGGCTGCCGCTCGTCCCGGAGATCGAGGCCGCGGTGCGCGCCGCGACCGAGAAGGCGCTCGCCGAGGGCCACCGGTAACCACCCGGCGAGGCGGTCCGGACCGGCCCCGGGGGAGCAGGTCCGGACCGCCGCACCACCCGACCCGCCGTCAGCTGACTGGAGAGAGCACCGCGATGCGGACCCGTCACGTCTTCCACGCCGTCGACTCGCACACCGAGGGCATGCCCACCCGGGTGATCACCGGCGGCTTCGGCACCGTCCCCGGCGCCACCATGGCCGAGCGGCGCGCCCACTTCCAGCAGCACCTGGACGGGTTCCGCACGCTGCTGATGTACGAACCGCGCGGCCACTCCGCGATGAGCGGCGCGATCCTGCAGCCGCCCACCCGGCCGGACGCCGACTTCGGCGTGCTGTACATCGAGGTCTCCGGACTGCTGCCGATGTGCGGCCACGGCACCATCGGCGTCGCCACCGTGCTGGTGGAGACCGGCATGGTGCCGGTGGTCGAGCCGGTCACCACCGTCCGGCTGGACACCCCCGCCGGACTGGTGGTCGCCGACGTCGCGGTGGAGAACGGCGCCGCGGTCGGCGTCACCATCCGCAACGTGCCCTCGTACGCGGTCGCGCTGGACCGGGAGCTGACGGTGCCCGGCTACGGGAGGGTCGGCTACGACCTCGCGTACGGCGGCAACTTCTACGCGATCCTGCCGCTGGAGCGGTTCGGGCTGCCGTTCGAGCGCGGGCGCAAGGACGGGATCCTGGCCGCCGGGCTGGCCCTGATGGACGCGATCAACGCCTCCGACGACCGGCCGGTGCACCCCGAGGACCCGTCCATCCACGGCTGCCACCACGTCCAACTGCTCGCGCCCGGCTCGGACGCGGTGCACTCGCGGCACGCGATGGCCATCCACCCCGGCTGGTTCGACCGCTCGCCGTGCGGGACGGGCACCTCCGCGCGGATGGCGCAGCTGCACGCCCGCGGCGAGCTGGCGATCGGCGCGGACTTCCGCAACGACTCCTTCATCGGGACGACCTTCACCGGCCGCCTGGTCGAGGAGACCACGGTCGCCGGCCGGCCCGCCGTCGTCCCGACCGTCACCGGCCGGGCCTGGGTGACCGGCACCGCGCAGTACTTCCTCGACCCGACGGACCCGTTCCCGACCGGCTTCCTGCTGTAGCGGCGCCGCGGGCGGGCGTGTTCGGGGCACGGGCGGAGAGGGGGCCCGCCCGGTTCGGCGGAACCGGGCGCACCGGCCGCCGCCCGTGCCCGGACCACGCCCGTCCGCGCCCGTCCGTGTCCCCCTCCCGGATTCGGCAGTCTCCGTCAACTCCCCTTCTGTGAAAGGTTCCTGAGCATGACCACGATCGACTCGTACAACCCCGCCGACCCCGACGACCTGGTCGCCTCGGTGCCGTCGACGGGGGCCGACGGCGTCGCGGCGGCGCTCGCGGGCGCGCGGGCCGCGCAGCGCGGCTGGTGGGAGCTGGGGGCGGCCGGCCGGTCGCTCGCGCTGACCCGGGCCGCCGCGGCGATCGAGGCGGCCGCCGAGGAACTGGTCGCCCTGGTGGTCCGCGAGGTCGGCAAGCCGGTCGCCGAGGCGCGCGGCGAGGTCGCCCGCACGGTGGCGATCTGGCGCTACTACGCGCAGGCGCCGTTCGCCGCCGCCGGCGAGGTGCACGAGCCCGCCGCCGGTCCCGGCCTGCTGCTGACCCGCCGCCGCCCGTACGGGGTGGCCGGGCTGATCACCCCGTGGAACTTCCCGCTGGCGATCCCGACCTGGAAGGCCGCGCCCGCGCTGGCCGTCGGCAACGCGGTGCTGCTCAAGCCGTCCTCCGAGGCGGTGGCGGTGGCGCTGCGGCTGGCCGAACTCACGGACCTGCCCGCGGGCGTGCTGACGGTGGTGCCGGGCGGCGCCGAGGCGGGGACGGCACTGATCGGCGGCGCCGACGTCGTCTCCTTCACCGGCTCCACCGGGGTCGGCCGCGCGGTGATCGCCGGGGCGACCGAACGCGGCGTCCCGGTGCAGGCCGAGATGGGCGGCCTGAACGCCGCCCTGGTCCTCCCGGACGCCGACATCGCGCAGGCCGCCGCCCACCTGGCGGGCGCCGTGGCCGGCTACGCGGGCCAGAAGTGCACCGCCACCAGCCGGGTGATCGCCGTCGGCGGCGCCTACGAGCCGCTCGCCGAGGCGCTGGCGAAGGCGCTCGGGCGGACCCCGGCCGCGGACCCGGCCGCGCCCGCCACCGCCTGCGGCCCGGTGATCAACCGGCAGGCGCTGGAGCGGCTGACCGGGGCGATCGACACCGCCCGCGCGGGCGGCGCCACCGTGCTGGCCGGCGGCGGCCGGGCCGACCGGGCGGGCTGGTTCCTGGAGCCGACCCTGGTCGAGCACGTCCCGGCCGGGCACCCGCTGCTGGAGGAGGAGTTCTTCGGCCCGCTCGCCGTGCTGCTGCCCGCCGCCGACCTGGACGAGGCGATCGCGCTGGCCAACGACACCCGGCACAGCCTCTCCACCTCCGTCCACTCGCGCAGCCTGGACGTGGCGCTGGCCGCCGCCGACCGGCTGGACGCGGGCATGATCCGGATCAACGCGCCCTCCAGCGGCGTCGACTTCCACCTGCCGTTCGGCGGCGCCAAGGGCGCCTCGTACGGCTCCCGCGAGCAGGGGCAGGCCGCGCTCGACTTCTACACCGCCGCGCGCACCGTCAGCGTGCTGCCCGCCGGGGCGTACTGATGGACCGGGGCGGACTGACGGGCCGGGGAGCACCGGCCAAGCGGGGAGCAGCGACGGACCGGGGAGCACCGGCCAAGCGGGGAGCGCTGGTGAACCAGGTCTCCACCACCGACTACCACACCGCGGGCGAACCGTTCCGGATCGTCGTCGCCGGGCTGCCGCCGATCCCCGGCGACACCGTCGCCGAACGCCGCTCGATCGCGATCGGCGCGGGCGGCAGCGCCAACGCGCCGCGCCCCGGCGCGCTGGACGACGTGCGCCGCCTGCTGACCCGCGAACCGCGCGGGCACGCGGGCATGTACGGCGGGTTCGTGGTGCCCGCGGACGACGGCGAGGCGCACTTCGGCGTCCTGTTCTGGCACAAGGACGGCTACTCGACCGCCTGCGGCCACGGCACCATGGCGCTCGGCGCCTGGGCCGTCGACACCGGCCTGGTCGCCGCCCCCGACGACGGCACCGCGCTGGTGCGCATCGACGTCCCCTCCGGCCGGGTCAGCGCCACCGTGCACCGCAGCGGCGGCCGCACCACCGCGGTGACCTTCCGCAACGTGCCGACCCGGGTGCTGGCCCGCGGGGTCGAGCTGTCCACGCCGCTCGGGACGGTCCGGGTCGACCTGGCGCACTCCGGCGCGGTCTACGCCTCGCTGCCCGCCGCCGCGCTCGGCCTGTCCGTCGTCCCCGGCCGGCTGGCCGAACTCACCGCCGCCGGGCGGGAGGTCCGCGCCGCACTGGAGGGCCACGAGGCGCTCGCCGGGCACCGCGACGGCGTCTACGGCGTCATCCTGCACGACGAACTGCCCGACACGCCGACCGGCCCGCACCAGCGCAACGTCACCGTCTTCGCCGACGGCCAGATCGACCGCTCCCCGTGCGGCTCCGGCACCTCCGCCCGGCTCGCCCTGCTCGCCGACGAGGGCGCCCTCACCGGCGGGCGGGTGCTGCGCCACGACTCGATCATCGGCACCGTCTTCACCGGCCGGGTCCGCGAGCCGCGGGCCGGCGGCGTGATCACCGAGGTCACCGGCACCGCCCACCGCACCGGCGAGCACCGCTTCGTCCTCGACGGCGAGGACACCCTCGGCGCGGGGTTCCTGCTGTGACCGCGCAGTTGGAGCTGACGCTCGACTTCCCGGCCGCCGTGGCCGCGCTGGAGCGGACGCTGGTGGAGGGGCTGGACGTGGAGGCGTGTCCGGCGCGGTCCAACGTGGCCGTGCCGGCGGGGGAGTTGCTGCTGATGCCGGCCGCGACGGACCGGTACGCCGGGGTGAAGGTCGCGGGGGTGGCGCCGGGCAATCCGGCGGCCGGGCTGCCCCGGATCACCGGGTCGTACCTGCTGCTGGACGGGCCGACCCTGCAGCCGCTCGCGCTGCTGGACGGGGCGGCGCTCACCGCGCTGCGGACCCCCGCGGTCACCGCGCTGGCGCTGCGGGCGCTGGCCGGGCCGGACACCCGGCACCTGGTGCTGTTCGGCGCCGGGCCGCAGGCGCTCGGGCACCTGGAGGCGCTGAACGCGGTGCTGCCCGGGCTGGACCGGGTCACCGTGGTGGCCCGCCGGCCCGGGCCGGCCGCGGAACTGGTCTCCCGCGCGGCCGAGTTGGGCCTGTCGGCGGCCGTCGGCACGCCCGGGGCGGTGGCCGGCGCGGACGCGGTGGTGTGCTGCACCACCGCCCGCACCCCGCTGTTCGACGGCGCGCTGGTGCCGGACCGGGCGGTGGTCGCGGCGGTCGGCTCGCACGAGCCGGCGGCCCGCGAGGTGGACGCCCGCCTGGTGGACCGCGCCGACCTGTTCGTGGAGGCCCGCGAGGTCGCGCTGCGCGAGGCCGGGGACCTGCTGATGGCCGGGGCCGGGGCCGAACGGCTCGCCAATCTGGCCGAACTGGTCACCCGGAAGGCCGTCGTCCGCCATGATCGACCCAGGTTCTTCAAGAGCGTGGGCATGGCGTGGCAGGATCTTGCGGTGGCGGCGGCGCAGTACGTCTCGGCGCGGCAGCGGACCGGCGGGTAGGCGGGCCGCGCGGGTGCGGACACGGACGGCGACAGTCGCAGGTAGGGCATTCACTCTCCGCAACGTGACATTGTACAATGGGGTTCTGTTTGAACCTCCGGAGGAACACCATGGCCGACCTCAAGCCCCGCAACCCCATCTCCGTCCAGGAGCGGCTGCGCGACCAGGTCGCCCACGCCCTGCGTGCGGCGCTCATCTCCGGTGAACTGCGCCCCGGGGTGGTCTACTCGGCCCCGACGCTGGCCGCCGACTTCGGCGTCTCCGCGACCCCCGTCCGCGAGGCGATGCTCGACCTGGCCCGCGAGGGCCTGGTCGAGGCCGTCCGCAACAAGGGCTTCCGGGTCACCGAGCTCTCCGACCGGGACCTCGACGAGTTCACCGAGATCCGCGCCCTGATCGAGGTCCCCACCGTCGGCCGGGTCGCCCGGACCGCCACCGCCGAACAGCTCGAAGCACTGCGCCCGCAGGCCCGGGCGATCGTCGCGGCCGCCCGCAAGCACGACCTGATCGGCTACCTGGAGGCCGACCGGCAGTTCCACCTCGACCTGCTCGCGCTGGCGGGCAACGCCCGGCTGGTGGAGACCGTGGGCGACCTGCGCAAGCGCTCCCGGCTCTACGGCCTCAACCGGCTCGACCAGCAGGGCGAGCTGGTCAGCTCCGCCGAGGAGCACCTGGAACTGCTCGACGTGCTGCTGACCGGCGACGCCGAGGCCGCCCAGGAGTGCATGACCCGGCACCTCGGCCACATCCGCCACCTGTGGGCGGTCGGCGACAGGCCCGCCGGGCAGGCCGGCGAGCCGGAGGGCGCGCTGCGGCCGTCGGGGCGCTGACGGGTCGTCACCACCCCGGGGCAAAGGACGAGTAAAGACAAGGGGGGTGGTGGGTAAAGCGCCCCGGGCTGCTGCCACGCTCGCGCGGTCGTCAACCGTTCGAACGGGAACCACATGCCCATGCGCACCCACCGGCTCTCCGGGGTCGTCCTGCTGTCCACGCTCGCCGCGGCGGGCCTGACGGCCTGCGGGCCCGAGGGGGCCGGCGGGTCGGACGCCGCGGCCTCCGCGCCCGCCGCCCCCGCCTCGCCGCTCACGAAGAGCAGCCCGGCCGTCCCCCAACCCGTGGAGCTGCTGCGGAGGGCACGGACGGCCGGGGTGGCGCTCACCTCCGTCAAGGCCACCTACACCGGCCACGGCGACGGGCAGGTCACCGGCAGCGTGTCGGCGGACCGGGACGGCAACTGCGTCGGCGCGCTGGACGTCGAAGGCACGGGCGGGGCGCAGATCATCCGCAGCGGCACCACCGTGTGGATGAAGCCGGACGCCCGGCTCAAGGCCAGGATCGCGCTCGGCTCGGCCGACCGCATCGGCGACAAGTGGCTGGCCTACTCCGCCCACGGCATCACCACCGCCGCGAAGTTCGCCGATTTCTGCGACCTCGGCCTGGAAGCCCAGGAGCAGGCCGGTCTGGCGGACAGCGGCGCCGAAGCGAGCACCTTCGGCCCGGCGGTGCCCAAGACGGTCAACGGCACCGAAGCCCTCACCTTCACCATGCTGGACACCACCCACGGCTACGACACGGTGGAGGTCGCCGTCACCCGCGACACCGAACCCCACCTGCTCTCGGTGGGCGGCGACCCCCTCGCCGTGGCGTTCAGCGAGTTCGACGCGCCGGTGCGGGCCGCGCAGCCGCCCGCCGGGCAGCTCTTCAACGGCGGCAAGCTCCTCGACCGGGTCCCGATCCCCTAACGCGCCCGGGACAGCCGGCCGTCGTGCATCTCCAGCACCCGGTCGGCCCGGCCCAGCAGGTCGCGGTCGTGGGTGACCATCACGGTGGCGGTGCGGTGCGTCCGGGTCACCTCGGCCAGCAACTCGACCACCTGGGCGCCGCGTTCGTGGTCCAGCGCCGAGGTCGGCTCGTCCACCAGCAGCACCGACGGGCTGCCGAAGAGGGCGCGGGCGATGTTCACCCGCTGGCGCTCGCCGCCCGACAGCTGGTGCGGGCGGCGGCGCTGCTCGGCCCCCGCCAGGCCCACCGACTCCAGCAGCTCCCCGGCCCGGGCGCGGGCCCGGGCCGGACGGCGGCCGCGCACCGACTCCAGGACGAGCAACTGCTCCACGGCGGTCAGCGAGGCCAGCAGGTTCGACTGCTGGAACACGATGCCCAGGCGCTCGCGGCGCAGCGCGGTCCGCTCGCGCTCGCCCAGCGCGCCCGCGTCCACCCCGTCCACCAGCACCTCGCCGCGGTCCGGGCGCAGCAGCGTCGCGGCGACCGCCAGCAGACTGGACTTGCCGGAGCCGGACGGGCCCGCGACGGCCGCGAACTCGCCCGGGGCGACGGACAGTTCGACGTCGTCCAGGGCGACCAGCCGGCTCTCGCCGTCCGGGTAGCTGAGGGTCACGCCGCGCAGCGCCAGGCCGGTGCGCAGGGAGGTGTCGGTGGTCGGAGCAGTCACGGCGGGGCCTTCCGGAGCAGGGGGACGGGGAGTCATCGGTTGGCGCCCAGGGCGGCCAGCGGGTCGACGGCGGTGATCCGGCGCACCGCGAGGGCCGCGCCCAGCAGGCCCAGCAGCACCATCGCCGCCACCGGGACGGCGACCGTCGACAAGCCCACGTCGAACGGCACCGACGCCGAGGCCAGCGCCCCGCCCAGCGCGCCCAGCGCCCCGCCCAGCACCGCCCCCGCCAGCAGGACCGCCGCCGCCTGGGCCAGCGCGTCGCGCACCAGGTAGCCGCTGGAGGCGCCCACCGCCTTCAGCACCGCGACGTCCGGGCGGCGCTGCACCGTCCACACCGTGAAGAACGCGCCCACCACCAGGGCGCTCACCGCGAACAGGAACCCCTGGATCAGCTGCAGGCTGCCCTGCTCGGCCGCGTACCCGTTGATGCCCGCCAGCGCGTCGTCCAGCGACACCGCCGCCAGGTCGGCGGGCAGGCCGTGCGGCAGGCCGCCGCGCACCGCCAGCGCCGTGGGCTGCCGCTGGCCGGAGACCGACTGCCAGGTCGACGGCGTGGTCCACACGCTCGGAGCGTGCGAGAGCGAACGCGGCGCGGTGACCGCCGAGACCGTCAACTCCCGCGCGCCGAGCGTCACCCGGCTGCCCGGGGCGAGGTGGTGCGCGGCCGCCGTGTCGGCCCCCACCGCCAGCTCGCCGTCCACCGGGGCCGCGCCCCGCAGCAGCGGCGGCAGCAGGTCCGCATCGGTGCCCAGCACGCTCACCGAGGCCGCGCCGCCGCCGTCCGCCGTCAGGCGCGACATCGCCACGCCCAGCGGGTGCACCGCCCCCGCCCCCGCGCCCGCCACCGCCGCGCGCTGGCCCGGCGAGACCGTGCTGGACGCGAACGACACCTCCGCCTCCCCGCCCGCCGGGGCGCCGAACACCACGCCGTCCGCCGGGAGGCCCGCGATCGCCGAGGACGCCGCCGAGGCCAGGCCCCCGGTCAGGCCGTACAGGAACACCACCAGGGTCGTGATCAGGGCGACCACCGCACCCATCAGGGCGAACCGCCCTCGGGCGAAACGGATGTCACGTAGAGCGACGAACACGGGAGACCTTTCGGAGGACGGACGGCGGGACGGTCCCAGCCTGGTCCGCGCGGCCCCCGCCGACATCGGGGAGAGGGAGGGAGCGCGCACCCGCCGGGCGGTGCACCCGGAAATCCACCGAACGGTTGATGCCGCGGCGGCGTGCGCGGGCGCCGGCGCCCCGTACCCTCGGACAGCGTGCCCCGTACCGAACCCCACCCCTCCCCGGCCGGCCCGACGCCCGCGCTGCGCCTGGCCAACCTCGCCGTGCACGGCCTGTTCCTCACCCTGCTCGCCGTCCTGCTGGCCCGCGCCGCCGCCGACGGGGCACTCGGACCGGGCGGCTGGGCCACCGCCGGTGCGCTCGCCGCCGTGTACGCCGCCGGGGGCGCGCTGCGGCGGATCCGCGCGTCGCGGCCGCTGGGCGCCGGCTGGCTGCTCGCCGTCGCCGCCCTGTGGATCGGACTCACCCTCCAGCACCCCGAGTTCAGCTACCTCGCCTTCCCGCTGTACTTCGTCTGCCTGCACGCCCTGCCGCCCCGGCTCGCCCTGCCCGCCGTCCTCGCGCTCACCGCCGCCGTCGTCGCCGCCCAGAGCACCACCCCCGGCGGCCTCACCACCGCCAAGGTCCTCGGCCCGCTGGCCGGACTCGCCGTCGCCCTGCTCACCGCGTACGGCTACGCCGCCCTCTACCGGGAGAGCCGTGCCCGCCAGCAGCTCATCGACGACCTGGTCCGCACCCGCGACGAACTCGCCGCCAGCCAGCGCGAGGCCGGCCGGCTCGCCGAACGCCAGCGCCTGGCCCGGGAGATCCACGACACCCTCGCCCAGGGCCTGGCCGGGATCGTGCTGCTCGCCCGCGAGGCCGGCGGCGCCCCCGACCCGGCGCCGCTGCTGGACGAGATCGAACGCACCGCCTCCGCCAACCTCGCCGAGGCCCGCCGCTTCGTCCACGCCCTCACCCCGCCCGCGCTCGACGGCACCACCCTCACCGACGCGCTGCGCCGCCTCGCCGACGGCGCCGGCGCCGCCTTCCACCGCGACGGCGACCCCCACCCGCTGCCCGTCGAAGCCGAGGTCGCCCTGCTGCGGCTCACCCAGGAAGCCCTCGCCAACGCCGTCCGGCACGCCGCCGCCGCGCACGTCGCCGTCACCCTCGCCTACCTCGACGACGCCGTCACCCTCGACGTCTACGACGACGGCACCGGCTTCGACCCCGCCACCGCGCCCGCCCCCGACTCCTTCGGCCTGCACGGCATGCACGAGCGGATCGCCGCCCTCGGCGGCACCCTCACCGTCGAATCCGCCCCCGGCGAGGGCACCGCGGTCGCCGCGACGCTCCCGCTGCGCGCCGTCGAACGGCCCGCGGCCGGTGCCGCGGAGGAGACCGCCGCGCCGCCCGGGCAGGAGCCGCCCGGGGCGGCGCGGCGGACGGCCGGACGGTTCGCGCTCGTCCTCGCCGGGGTGCGGCGGTGATCCGGGTCCTGGTGGTCGACGACCACCCCGTGGTCCGGCGCGGCCTGCGCGCCATCGTCGAGGAGCTGCCCGGGGTCACCGCCGTCGGCGAGGCCGCGGACGGCGCCGCCGCGCTCGCCCTGCTCGCCGAACTGCCCGCCGACCGGCGCCCGCACGTCGTCCTGATGGACCTCCAGATGGGCGCCGGCATGCACGGCGTCGAAGCCACCCGCCGGATCACCGCGCTGCCCGAACCGCCCGCCGTCCTGGTCCTCACCACCTACTCCACCGACGCCGACATCCTCGCCGCCGTCGAAGCCGGAGCCACCGGCTACCTGCTCAAGGACGCCCCGCCCGAGGACCTCGCCGCCGCCGTCCACGCCACCGCCCGCGGCGAGACCGTCCTCGCCCCGCCCGTCGCCGCCCGCCTCCTCGGCCGGGTCCGGGCCGGACGCCCCACGCTCTCCCCGCGCGAGGCCGAGATCCTGCAACTCCTCGCCGAGGGCCTGCCCAACCGGCAGATCTCCAAGCGGCTCTTCATCAGCGAGGCGACCGTCAAGACCCACCTGGTGCACGTCTACGACAAACTCGGCGTCGACTCCCGCACCTCGGCGATCGCGGCGGGCCTCTCCGCCGGAATCATCCGCGCCGTAGAACGCTGACCGGGACCTCCCCGCGCGGGTCGCCCGGTGGCGGGGCCGGGACCCGACCGGAGCGGGCCGGGAATGTCGGGTGCGGGCGGGGCGGCCCTCCCTAGGGTCGAGGACAAGGAAAAGGGAAGGGAGCCGGGGTGCTGGAGCGGCTGAACCAGGCGATGGACCACGTGGAGGAGCACCTCGACCGGCGGTTGGACGTGGCCGAGCTGGCCCGGATCACCGCCACGTCGGAGTACCACTTCCGGCGGCTGTTCTCGTCGTTGGCGGGGATGCCGCTGTCGGAGTACGTCCGGCGCCGGCGGCTGACCGTCGCGGCGGCCGAGGTGCTCGCCGGGCAGCCGTCGCTGCTGGACGTCGCGGTGCGCTACGGCTACACCTCCGGGGAAGCCTTCGCCCGGGCGTTCCGCACCCTGCACGGGGTCGGGCCCGGGGAGGCGCGGCGCAACGGCGCGGTGCTGAACGCGCAGCCCCGGCTCTCCTTCCGTCTCGTCGTCGAAGGGAGTGCCACCATGCGGTACCGCATCGTGGAGAAGGAAGCGTTCCGGGTGGTGGGCAGGAAGGCCCGGGTCCCGCTGATCCACCAGGGGGTCAACCCGCACATCGTCGAGCACGTGCGGAGCGTCCCGCCGGAGACCACGGCGCGGATCGTCGCGCTCTCCGACCAGGAGCCGGAGGGCCTGGTGGCGGCGACGGTCCGGCTGCCGGAGGAGGGGACGGACGGGCCGGACGGGCCGGCCGGCTTCGCGGAGGGCAGCCTGCTCGACTACTACCACGCGGTGGTGAGCGGGGCCGCCGAACTGCCCGCTGACCTCGACGTGCTGGAGTGCCCGGCGGGCAGCTGGGCGGTGTTCGAGAACACCGGGCCGTTCCCGCAGGCACTGCAGCAGATGTGGGCCGACGTCGCGGCCCGCTGGATCCCCTCCAACCCGTACGAGTACCGGCCCGGCCCGGAGATCCTGCGCGTCCGGCCCGTACCGGACGACCCGGAGCAGTCGACCGCACAGCTGTGGATCCCGGTGCTCCGGACCCCGGCGTAGGCCGGGGTCCTCTCGGCGCCGGGGCCTTGAGGGGACGGGGCCTTGAGGGGACGGGGCCTTGAGGGGACGGGGAGCGAGGGGACGGGGGAGTGAGGGGACGGGGAGTGGGCGGGCTCCGGCGTGTGACAGGATCCGGGGCATGGTCACCCAGCATTCCCGCCCGTCCGCGCGGGTCGGCCGGCCCCGGGTGGCGGGGCCCTCGGAGAGTGAACTGACGCCGCGCGAAGAGGTGTTGGCGGCGGCGGCGGAACTGTTCACGGAGAACGGGTACGCCGCCACCACCACCCGCGCGGTGGCGGAGAGGGCCGGACTGCGGCAGGCGTCGATGTACCACTACTTCGCGCGCAAGGAGGACATCCTCGCCACCCTGCTGGAGTCCACCGTCGAGCCCTCGCTGCTGCTGGCCACCGCGCTGCTCGCTCGGCCCGCGGTCGACCCGGCCGCCCGGCTCTGGGCGCTGGCCGCCGCGGACGCCGCGCTGCTGCACCGCGGCCTGTACAACCTCGGCGCGCTCTACCAACTCCCCGAGGTGCGCGGCGAACGCTTCGCCGGGTTCCGCCGCTCCCGCGCCGAACTGCGGTCCGCCTACGGCGAGTTGCTGCACCTGATCGACCCGGCGGGGCCCGGCCGCGAGCTGCGCTGCGACCTGCTGCTGGGCCTGGTCGAGGGCGGTGTCGCGGTGGTCCGCGGCCGGCCGGAGAGCAGCGGCTACGACACGGCGGAGGTCGGCGCGGCCGTCGCCGACGCGGCGCTGCGGCTGGCCGGCTGCGACCGGGCCGGGCGGGAGGCGGCGGCGCGGGAGGGCGCCGAGCTGGAGGCGGCGGTGTCGGTGGCCGCAG
>NZ_JBSGET010000016.1:0-80500 GCF_053603035.1 Kitasatospora sp. NPDC004272
GGCTCCCAGTAGACGACTGGGTTGATAGGCCGGATATGGAAGCCCTGTGAGGGGTGGAGTTGACCGGTACTAATAGGCCGAGGGCTTGTCCTCAGTTGCTCGCGTCCACTGTGTTGTTCTGAAACAACGACCCCCGCCGATACGGGTGGGTGGTGATAAGTTTCATAGTGTTTCGGTGGTCATAGCGTGAGGGAAACGCCCGGTTACATTCCGAACCCGGAAGCTAAGCCTCACAGCGCCGATGGTACTGCAGGGGGGACCCTGTGGGAGAGTAGGACGCCGCCGAACAATCATTCATGAAAGGGCTCCAGCCGTCAGGCTGGGGCCCTTTCTGCATTTCCGGAACCAGACGGACGGAGGGGGAGAGCGGTGGGGTTCACCGGGGTGTGGGTGGTCGTGGCGCTGCCCGACGACGAGCTGGGGCAACTGCTGGCACCGGACGAGGGGTGGTTCGTGCCGCCGGCCGAGGTCGGGGCCGAGCGGGCCTGGTGGGAGGCGGTGCACGAGCGGGGCGGCGCGGGCCGGGTCGTCCAGGGGCTGTGGGAGGACGAGGACGCTGTTCGGCTCGGGGAGTTGATCGGCGGGTGGTACGAAGGGGCGGGCGCGCTGGAGGAGTTCCGCGGAGCGGCGCTGGAGCGGGTGGACGAGCGGCGGCCGGAGCAGTTCTTCGCCGTGGCGATGCGGAAGGCGTTCCCGTTCGGGGCGCTGGCGTACGGGGTGGGGCCGGGGGCGGTGCTCGGGCTGCCGGGGTGGTTCGGGGAGTTCGTGCTGAGCGCGGGCCGGCTGCGGGAGCGGCTGCCGGAGTTCGAGGCGGCCCTGGGGTGGTCGGGGGAGGAGCGGGAGCGGGTCCTCGGCCGGGTGCGGGCCTGGTTGACGGGGCTGGGGGACGAGCCGGACCACCCGGTCGAGGAGTTGCTCGACGGTCCGCTGCGGGTGGTGCGGTGGGCCGCGGCCCGTGGGTGGGGCGTCCTGGGGGCGGCCCCGGTCTACTGAGTGGCCAGGCGGCCGCCGGCGGCCCGGCCCCGTTGGGGAGCCCTGCTGGAAGCGGGGCGGAGAACGTAGGCTCGCCGGTATGCGGACTTCTGAGAACACGTCAGGTGCGGGTCACGTCGAGCGGGTCGAGGTGCTGACGCCGGGGCAGGCCGGGGCGGTGCGCGAGCTGCTCGCGGCGGCGGCCGGGGCGGACGGCCGGGAGGCGGTGTCGGAGGCCGGTCGGCTGCGGATCCGGCCGGACAGCCCGCGCGAGGGCGTGCGGCACCTGGTGCAGTCGGTGGACGGCGCGGTGGTCGGTTACGCGCAGCTGGAGGGGGAGCGGCCGGGGACGGTGGAGCTGACGGTCGCCCCGGCCGAGCGCGGCCGCGGCCTGGGCGGCGAGCTGGTGGGCGCGGTGCTGGCGCAGGGCGCGGGCGGGCTGGACTTCTGGGCGCACGGCGGCCTCCCGGCGGCCCGGCACCTGGCCGAGCGGCACGGCGCGGTGCTGGTGCGCGAGCTGCGGCAGATGCGGCGCACCGCGCCGGCGCCGGAGGCGGTGCCGCTGCCCGCGGGCGTGGTGCTGCGGACGTTCGAGCCGGGCCGGGACGAGGCGGCCTGGCTGGCGCTGAACGCGCTGGCGTTCGCGCACCACCCCGAGCAGGGCTCGTGGACGGAGCGGGACCTGGCGGAGCGGATCGCCGAGCCGTGGTTCGACCCGAAGGGCTTCTTCCTGGCGGAGCGGGAGGGGCGGCTGGTGGGCTTCCACTGGACGAAGACCCAGCCGGACGGGCTCGGCGAGGTCTACGTGGTGGGGGTGGATCCGGCGGAACAGGGTAATGGCCTGGGTAAGGCGTTGACGGCGGTGGGCCTGCGACACCTGGTTCTGGAGCGCGGCCTGCCGACGGTGATGCTGTACGTGGACGCGGACAACGCGGCGGCCGTCCGGGTGTACGAGCGGCTGGGTTTCACCGTCCACGAGGTCGACCTGATGTACCGCTGGGAGCCGTCCGGTCCGCGCTGAGCCGGTCGGACCCGGTCGGAAGGGAGCGTCCGCTAGCAGCCACAGGGGTGACGGACTCAGCTTTCCTCCTGGCCATGCGGTGTTTACCGTGGATTCAATTGGCGCCGCGAAGATCACAGAATGTCGTCCGTATTGCCGCGTCCGCGTCACCGCTCCACCCACCGTCCGCCCGGGCGGATCCCGGCGTTCCCGGGCGGGTGGACCTGGGCCGACGAGGACGAGCAGCTTGCGGAGTCATGCCCTTCGCCCCACCGGGGCCGCGTCCTGCAGGAGGAGCTGGAACCGATGAGCATCCCCCGCCCCGTCTCCGACTCGGCCGATCCGGCCGAGCGCAGCAGTGAGCAGAAGCCGGCCGTGCGGTCGGGAGTCAGGTCCGGGTCCGGTGCCGGCGGCAGGGTCGCCGCCGGCAAGGACGCGGGCAAGGAGTCCGGCAAGGAGTCCGGCAAGGAGGCGCGGCCGCGTCCGGCGCCGGCCCGCGGCAAGAGCAGGGCGGCCGCACCGAAGGCCGCCGGGTCCGCCGAACCGAGGACGGCCGACGGCAGGGCGGCCGAGGGCAGGGCGGTCGAGCCGGTGCGGGTGGCGACGGCGCTGCCCGCGGCGGTCTCGGGGGCCTTCCCGGCGGGCGGCCCGGATGCCGGGGGCGCGGAGGAGGCGGAGCTGCCGCAGGGCCGGTTCCTGGACCGCGAGCGCAGCTGGCTGGCGTTCAACGAGCGGGTGCTGGAGCTCGCGGAGGATCCGGACATCCCGCTGCTGGAGCGGGCCAAGTTCCTGGCGATCTTCGCGTCCAACCTGGACGAGTTCTTCATGGTGCGGGTGGCCGGTCTCAAGCGTCGGATCGCCACCGGCGTGGCGCAGCGCTCGGCGTCCGGCCTGCAGCCGCGCGAGGTGCTGGACCTGATCTGGCGGCGTTCGCGCGAGCTGATGGCGCGTCACGCGGCGACCTTCCAGCAGGAGGTGCTGCCGGACCTGGCGGCCGAGGGCATCGAGCTGGTGCGCTGGCCGGACCTGGCGGAGACCGAGCAGTCGCGGCTGCACACGCTGTTCCGGCAGCAGATCTTCCCGGTGCTGACGCCGCTGGCGGTCGACCCGGCGCACCCGTTCCCGTACATATCGGGCCTGTCGCTGAACCTGGCGGTGGTGGTGCGCAACCCGGTGTCGGGGCACAAGCACTTCGCCCGGGTGAAGGTCCCGCAGTCGCTGTCGAGGTTCCTGGAGGCGTCGCCGCAGCGGTACGTGCCGCTGGAGGACGTGATGGGGGCGCACCTGGAGGAGCTGTTCCCGGGGATGGAGGTGCTCGCCCACCACGCGTTCCGGGTCACCCGCAACGAGGACCTGGAGGTGGAGGAGGACGACACCGAGAACATCCTGAAGGCGCTGGAGAAGGAGCTGATGCGGCGCCGCTTCGGCCCGCCGGTGCGGCTGGAGGTCGAGGAGTCGATCGACCCGTACATCCTGGACCTGCTGGTGCGGGAGCTGAACATCACCGAGGCGGAGGTCTTCCCGCTGCCCGGGCCGCTGGACCTGACCGGGCTGTTCGGGATCGCCGACCTGGACCGGCCGGAGCTGCGCTACCCGAAGTTCGTGGCGGGCACGGCGCGCGGGCTGACCGACGTGGAGTCGGCGACGCTGCCGGACATCTTCGCCGCGATGCGCGAGCGGGACGTGCTGCTGCACCACCCGTACGACTCGTTCTCCACCTCGGTGCAGGCGTTCCTGGAGCAGGCCGCCGCCGACCCGCACGTGCTGGCGATCAAGCAGACGCTGTACCGCACCTCCGGCGACTCGCCGATCGTGGACGCGCTGATCGACGCGGCGGAGTCCGGCAAGCAGGTGCTGGTGCTGGTGGAGATCAAGGCCAGGTTCGACGAGCAGGCGAACATCAAGTGGGCCCGCAAGCTGGAGGAGTCCGGCTGCCACGTGGTGTACGGCCTGGTCGGGCTGAAGACGCACTGCAAGCTGTCGCTGGTGGTCCGCCAGGAGGGCGACACGCTGCGCCGGTACTCGCACGTCGGCACCGGCAACTACCACCCGAAGACGGCCCGGCTGTACGAGGACCTGGGCCTGCTGACCGCCGACCCGCAGGTCGGCGCGGACCTGTCGGACCTGTTCAACCGGCTGTCGGGGTACTCGCGCCGCGAGTCCTACCGGCGGCTGCTGACCGCGCCGCGCGGGCTGCGCGACGGGCTGGTGGCCCGGATCAACGGGGAGATCGCGCACCACCGGGCCGGGCGGCCCGCCTGCGTCAAGATCAAGGTCAACTCGATCGTCGACGAGGTGGTGATCGACGCGCTGTACCGGGCCTCGCAGGCCGGCGTGCCGGTGGACGTGTGGGTGCGCGGCATCTGCGCGATCCGGCCGGGCGTGCCGGGACTGAGCGAGAACGTCCGGGTGCGGTCGATACTCGGACGGTTCCTGGAGCACTCGCGGGTGTTCGTGTTCGGCAACGGGGGCGACCCCGAGGTGTGGATCGGCAGCGCCGACATGATGCACCGCAACCTGGACCGCCGGATCGAGGCGCTGGTGCGGGTCACCGACCCGGCGCACCGGGCCGAGCTGAACGGGCTGCTGGAGCTCGGCGTCTCGGACGAGACCGACTCCTGGCACCTGGGCGCCGACGGCACCTGGACCCGGCACGCGCAGGACGCCGAGGGCCGGCCGCTGCGCCACGTCCAGGACCTGCTGATCGACTCGCGCCGCCGCAACCGCGGCTCCGCCGCCGCGCGCTGAGCGGCACCCCGCCCGCGCCGGGAAGTCGCCCGGCGCGGGCGGACTGCACCCCTGGGGCAGGCCCAGGGAGGAGATCGGGGAGAGCCACAGCCATGACCGATGCGCCGACGACGGCCCCGGTGGCGCGCGCCGCGACCACCGGGGAGGTCCTTGCCGGCTACCTGACCGTCCAGGCGGGCGCGTTCCTGCGCGCCCTGCCGCAGGCGGTCGGCGAGGCGGGGTCCAGACCCGGGGCGCTCCCGGCGTCGGCGCGGGCCGCGGACGACCTGCTGCGCGCGGTGCGCCGGGTCGGCGGGGTGCTGCACACCTTCGCGGCGGCGTTCGACCCGCAGTGGGCGCAGGAGTCGCGCACCGAGCTGCGCTGGCTGCTCAACCTGCTCGGCCAGGAGCCCGGCTACCAGCGGCGGGCGGTGCGGCTGCTGGGCGCGCTGGACTCGCTGGCCGACACCTCCCCGGACGCGGCGGGCATGCTGGCCGGGCACGCGGGCGCGCCCAAGGCCCGGGCGCTGCTGGAGCGGCAGCTGACGCTGGCCAGGACCAGGGCGCACACCGCGCTGCTGCAGGAGCTGCGCTCGGCCCGGCTGCACGCGCTGGCGGACCGGATGACGCTGCTGGCCGGGGACGTGCCGCTGGTGGCGCCGACCGCCGCCGAACCGGTGGCGGCGCTGCTGCCGCAGACCGCGGTGGCGCTGGGCGCGCTGCTGGGCGCGGGCGAGCGGCTGCCGTGGCAGCGGGCGGCCCAGGCGTACGGCGGGGCGGGCCTGCACCGGCTGGTCGCAGCGGACGCGGAGCCCGGCGGGGTGCCGGCGTCGCGCACCCCGGCGGACGCCGACGCGGCGCTGGCGGCGGACGACGCGCCGTGGCTGCGGGCCCGGATCCTGCTGAAGCGGGCCAGGTACGCGCTGGAGGTGTGCGGCGGGACCGGCGAGGGGCTGGCGGAGCTGGACGGCGTGCTGGCGCGCCACCAGGAGGCGTCGGACGCGGCGGTGACGGTGGCGACGGCGGCCCGCACGCCGCGGATCACCCCGGCGACGGCGTACGTGCTGGGCGTGGTGCACGCGGACCAGCGTTTGGAGGTCGAGTCGGCCCGGTACGCTTTCGGGCGCCAGTGGCCGGGGGTGGTCCCGGGGCTGGTGGGCCCGGTGGCGGTGCTGCCGGGCTGAGTCCCTCGTCGCCCCCGCCCGGACGGACCGCGTACCGCTGATGCCCGATCGTTCCTCCCCGCCCGACCGCGCCCCCGCCCGGTCGGGCGGCGCCCGTCAGAGCCGCCGTCCGGCGGCGGGCTCCCGTTCGACGGTGCTGGCGGCGGGGGCGGTGCTGTGGGTGCCGGGGCCGCCGAAGAAGAGCGGCAAGGGCCGCAAGAAGCCGCGGATCGCGCTGGTCCACCGGCCCAAGTACGACGACTGGAGCCTGCCGAAGGGGAAGCTCGACCCGGGCGAGGGCTGGCGGGCGGCGGCGCTGCGCGAGGTGCTGGAGGAGACCGGGATGCGCTGCGTGCTGGGGCCGGAGCTGCCGGCGCAGCACTACCTGGCGCACGGCCGGCCGAAGGAGGTCCGCTACTGGTCGGCGGTGCCGACGGGTGGCGCGTTCCGGCCCAACCGGGAGGTGGACCGCCTGGAGTGGCTGCCGCCGAAGCGCGCCAGGGAGCGGCTGACCCACCCGCGGGACCGGGTGCTGGTGGACGCGCTGCTGGAGCTGCTGTTCGACTGATCGGCCGCCCGGGTGGTTCGCACAGGTCGCACGGGTGATCTCACCGCGCCCCCACCGTGACGCAACCGTTACTACCGGCCGCAGTTTCCTGACGTCCCTTCGAGGTTCACTCCCCGTTCATTTGCGACCGGCTGACGCGTCACCTGTCCTGCCTAACTTCTGGGTTACCGGAGGGCCGAAAGGGCCCCGGACCACAGCAAAACCGGTCGTTCCGAGACCGGCATTGCCTCAGAAAGGGACACCCAGTGAACCTGCGGAACGGCCGCTCCAAGGCCCTCGCCATCGGTGCCGTCGCGCTCGTCTCCACGCTGTCGCTGTCGGCTTGCGGCACGGACGACAACACCGACAAGTCCTCTTCGAGCACCGCGGCCTCGGGCGGCGCGTCCACCGCCGCCAAGGTCGCCTGTGCCGACAAGGGCGGCCAGCTGCTGGGCGCCGGTTCGACCGCGCAGACTCCGGCGATCGACGTCTGGAAGGCCGCCTACAGCGCCGCCTGCTCCAGCGCGACCCTGACCTACTCCGGCGGCGGCTCCGGTGCCGGTGTCACCCAGTTCAACCAGGGCAAGATCGCCTTCGCGGGTTCCGACTCGGCCCTGAAGTCCACCGAGGTCGACGCCTCCAAGAGCGTCTGCACCGGCGGCCAGGCGATCGACCTCCCGATGGTCGGCGGTCTGGTCTCGATCGTCTTCAACGTCGAGGGCGTCGACAAGCTCGTCGTGGACGGCCCGACCCTGGCGAAGATCTTCGACTCGCAGATCACCAAGTGGAACGACCCGGCGATCGCCGCCCTGAACCCGGGCGTCACCCTCCCGGCCGCCGACATCCAGGCGATCCACCGCTCGGAGGACTCCGGCACCACCGCCAACCTGACCGGCTACCTGGCCAAGGCCGGCGGCGGCAACTGGAAGTACCCGGCCGCCAAGGCGTGGGCGGGCCAGGGCGGCCAGTCCGCGAACGGCTCGGCCGGTGTCGCGGCCCTGGTCAAGCAGACCAAGAACTCGATCTCCTACGTCGAGCTCTCCTACGCCCAGACCAACAAGCTGAACAGCGCCTCGATCAACACCGGCGCCTCCAAGCCGGTCGAGGCCACCGCCGCCAACGCCGCCGCCACCCTGGCCTCCGCCAAGGTCGTCGGCACCGGCGCCGACCTGGCGCTGGACATCGACTACGCGACCAAGGCCGAGGGCAACTACCCGATCACCCTGGTCACCTACGAGATCGTCTGCGACAAGGGCAACAAGGCCGAGACCCTGCCGGTCCTCAAGTCCTTCCTGAACTACACCGTCAGCGAAGCCGGCCAGCAGGCCATCGGCGCGGTCGGCTACGTGCCGCTGCCGGCCGAGCTCGCGGCCAAGGTCAAGACCCAGATCGACGCCCTGGCCTGAGGCTGAGCGACGACCGGCCGGGCGGCCCCCGAAGGAGGGGGAGGGGCCGCCCGGCCGGGCACTCGTCCGAGCGCACCACGCACCACGCACCACCACCACCACGAACGTCCGGGGCACCGCCGCCAAGGTGCCGCCCTCCGCGGGGCAGCGCCGCCAGACCGGAGTAACGACCATGACTTCTGCACCCCCCGCCGACACGCGGGGACGGACTCGACGGAGCCGGGGCGACAGCCGCCGCGGTGACAGCGTGTTCTTCAACCTCTCCCGGGGCTCGGGCGTCCTGCTGCTGGTCATCATGGCCGCCATCGCAGGGTTCCTCGCCTACCGTTCCGCCCTCGCGCTGGGCAAGAACGAGGGCAACTTCTTCACCACCTTCGAGTGGACCCCGGACGCCGCCAAGCCGGTGTTCGGCGTCGCCGTCCTCACTTTCGGCACCCTGGTCAGCGCGCTGATCGCGATGGTCATCGCGGTGCCGGTCGCGGTCGGCATCGCGCTGTTCATCTCGCACTACGCGCCGCGCCGGATCGCCCAGCCGTTCGCCTACCTGGTGGACCTGCTGGCCGCCGTCCCGTCCATCGTCTACGGCCTGTGGGGCGTGCTGTTCCTCGTCCCGCACATGGACGGCCTGACCAGCTGGATGGACCAGTACCTCGGCTGGACGTACGTCTTCGACCAGTCCAGCACCGGCGTCGCCCCGCGCAACCTGTTCACCGTCGGCATCCTGCTCGCCATCATGGTGCTGCCGATCATCACCGCGGTCACCCGCGAGGTGTTCCGGCAGGTCCCGCGGATGCACGAGGAGGCGGCGCTCGCGCTCGGCGCGACCCGCTGGGAGATGATCCGCACCGCGGTGCTGCCCTTCGGCCGCCCCGGCATCATCTCCGCCTCCATGCTCGGCCTGGGCCGCGCGCTCGGCGAGACCATCGCGGTCGCCACCGTGCTGTCCACCAACAGCGAGCTGACGCTGCACCTGCTCGACCCGGGCGGCGGCACCTTCGCGGAGAACATCGCGCTGAAGTTCAACGAGGCCCAGCCGCTCGGCCGGGACGCGCTGATGGCCTCCGGCCTGGTGCTGTTCGTCATCACCCTGCTGGTGAACGGCGCGGCCCGCATGATCATCGCCCGTCGCAAGGAGTACTCGGGGGCCGCCGCGTGACCACCGCAACCATCACTGACGCCACGCCGCCGCAGCTGGCCCACCGGCTGACCGCGGCCCGGCTGCCCCGCTGGGCGCCGGCCGGCATCGCGGCCGTCTCGATCGCGGTCGGCTGCGGCCTCGGCGCCGTCGCCGGGTTGGAGAGCCACCTGCAGTGGGGCCTGATCTCCGCCCTGCTGTTCCTGGTGGTCAGCTACGCCGTCTCGGCCTCGGTCGAGGGCCGCCGCCAGGCCAGGGACCGGTTCGCCACCTCGTTGATCTGGGTCTCCTTCATCTGCGCCGTGGTGCCGCTGGTCGCCCTGACCTTCTACACCGTCCAGCAGGGCATCGGCGCGATCAACGGCGACTTCCTCACCCACTCGATGAAGGGCGTCGTCGCCACCCTCAGCCCGGACGGCGGCATCTACCACGCCATCATCGGCACCATCGAGCAGGTCCTGCTGGCCACCCTGATCGCCGCGCCGATCGGCCTGCTCACCGCCGTCTACCTGGTGGAGTACGGCCGCGGCCGGCTCGCCAAGGCGGTCACCTTCTTCGTCGACGTCATGACCGGCATCCCGTCGGTCGTCGCCGGCCTGTTCGTCCTGTCGCTCTGGAACATCATGCTGGGCTTCGAGTACTCCGGCTTCTCGGGCAGCCTCGCGCTGGCGATCCTGATGATGCCGGTCGTGGTCCGCTCCACCGAGGAGATGCTCAAGCTCGTCCCGAACGAGCTGCGCGAAGCCTCGTACGCGCTCGGTGTGCCGCGCTGGAAGACCATCCTGCGGATCGTCCTCCCCACCGCCGTGGGCGGGATCACCACCGGCGTGATGCTGGCGGTCGCCCGCATCACCGGTGAGACCGCCCCCGTGATGATGCTGGTCTTCGGTGCCGACTTCATCAACAGCGACCCGTTCAACGGGCCGCAGCAGTCGCTGCCGCTCTACATCTGGCAGCAGTACTCGCAGATCAACAACGACTACGGCTACCAGCGCGCGTGGGGCGCGGCCCTGGTCCTGATCGCCTTCGTGATGGGTCTCAACCTCATCGCCCGGGGCGTCGCGCGCTGGCGCTCGCCCAAGGGCGGGCACTGACACCGACTGACGTACGAACAGACGAGAGAAGACGAAAGATCATGGCCAAGCGCATCGACGTCAGCGGACTGTCCGCCTACTACGGCTCCACCCGCGCCATCGAGGACATCTCGATGACCATCGAGCCCCGCTCGGTGACCGCCTTCATCGGCCCCTCCGGCTGCGGCAAGTCCACCTTCCTGCGCACCCTGAACCGGATGCACGAGGTGATCCCCGGCGCCCGGGTCGAGGGCAAGGTGCTGCTGGACGACGAGAACCTGTACGGCGCGAACGTCGACCCGGTCGCCGTCCGCCGCTCGGTCGGCATGGTGTTCCAGCGCCCCAACCCGTTCCCCACCATGTCGATCTACGACAACGTGGTGGCCGGCCTCAAGCTGGCCGGGGTGAAGAAGAAGTCCGTGCTTGACGGCGTGGTGGAGAAGTCCCTGCAGGGCGCCAACCTGTGGAACGAGGTCAAGGACCGCCTGGGCAAGCCCGGCGCGGGCCTGTCCGGCGGCCAGCAGCAGCGCCTGTGCATCGCCCGGGCGATCGCGGTCGAGCCCGAGGTGCTGCTGATGGACGAGCCCTGCTCGGCCCTCGACCCGATCTCCACCCTCGCCATCGAGGACCTGATCGGCGAGCTGAAGTCGCAGTTCACCATCGTGATCGTGACCCACAACATGCAGCAGGCGGCCCGCGTCTCCGACCGCACCGCCTTCTTCAACCTGGCGGGCGTCGGCCAGCCGGGCAAGCTGGTCGAGCTGGACGACACCCAGCGGATCTTCTCCAACCCGTCGGTCCAGGCCACCGAGGACTACATCTCCGGCCGCTTCGGCTGACCGGCCCGCCCGTCCCGGGGCCGCAACGAGCTGCTCCGCGGCGCTGCATGGCGGTGCCGCCGCGGAGTACGAGAGGAAGGGCCCGCCCCCGTGCTGTGGGGGCGGGCCCTTCCGCCTTCGGTCGCGCATCCGGCTCCGGCCGCGCGGGTGCTAGAGGAACAGCAGGTTCACGATCCCGTACATCGCGGCGGCCACGATCGCCGCCGCCGGCATGGTGATGAACCAGCCCATCACGATGTTCTTCGCCACCCCCCAGCGGACCGCGCGGACCCGCTTGGTGGCGCCCACGCCCATGATCGCCGAGGTGATCACGTGGGTGGTGGAGATCGGCGCCGCGTAGACGAACGAGGTGACGTACATGACCGCGGAGGCGGTGGCCTCGGCGGCGAAGCCCTGCGGCGGGTCCAGCTCGATGATCTTCCGGCCGAGGGTGCGCATGATCCGCCAGCCGCCCGCGTAGGTGCCCAGCGAGAGCATCGTGGCGCAGGAGATCTTCACCCAGATCGGGATCCCGTTGCCGGTCTGGTGACCGGAGATGGTCAGCGCCATCACCACGATGCCCATGGTCTTCTGCGCGTCCTGCAGGCCGTGCGCCAGCGCCATCGCGGCCGCCGAAGCGGTCTGCGCCACCCGGAAGTTGCGCTTGGCCCGGTGCGGGTTGGCCCGCCGGAAGATCCACAGGATCGCCAGCATCACCAGGAAGCCGCCGACCAGGCCGACCACCGGCGAGACGATCATCGGAATGATGATCTTCTCGACCACGCCGTGCCAGACCACCCCGATGCCGCCCGCCAGCGCCGCGCCCACCATGCCGCCGAACAGCGCGTGCGAGGAGGAGGACGGCAGGCCGAAGTACCAGGTCACCAGGTTCCAGGTGATGGCACCGACCAGGGCGGCGAACATGATCGCCATGCCCTTGCTGCCGGTCGGGGTCTCGATGATCCCCTCGGAGACGGTCTTCGCCACCCCGCTGCCGAGGAAGGCGCCCGCCAGGTTCATCACCGCGGCCATCGCCAGCGCCGCCCGGGGGGTCAGCGCCCGGGTGGAGACCGAGGTGGCGATCGCGTTGGCGGAGTCGTGGAAGCCGTTGGTGTACGTGAAGAAGAAAGCGACGCCGATGACGACGATCAGTGCTGCCATGTCCACGGAGGTCAGGACTCCTTGACGGCGATGGTCTCCACCGTGTTGGCCACGTGCTCGAACGCGTCGGCGGCCTCTTCGAGGACGTCCACGACCTGCTTGAGCTTCAGCACCTCGATCGCCTCGTACTGGCCGGAGAACAGGTGGGCCAGCAGCTTGCGGTGGATCTGGTCCGCCTGGTTCTCCAGCCGGTTGACCTCGATCCAGTACTCGGTGAGGTTCGACATCGACCGCAGGTTGGGCATCGCCTCCGCGGTCAGCTCGGCCGCCCGGGCCAGCACCTCGATCTGCTGCTCGATGCCCTTCGGGAGGGTCTCGATGTCGTACAGCACGACCAGGTCGACGGCCTCCTCCATGAAGTCCATGATGTCGTCCAGCGAGGAGGCCAGGTTGTAGATGTCCTCCCGGTCGAACGGGGTGATGAACGAGGAGTTCAGCTGGTGGAAGATCGCATGGGTGGTGTCGTCCCCGGCGTGCTCGGCGGCGCGCATGCGCTCGACGATCTCCGCGCGGGCTGACACGTCCGAGCCCAGTAGTTCCAGCAGGAGCTTCGATCCGACGACCAGGTTCTCCGCCGCAGCGGCGAACATGTCGTAGAAGCTCGTCTCCTTCGGGGTCAGGCTAAAACGCACGGAAATCTCCGATGTGCGGGGTCGGTACTTGACGATGCTAGGCGCACACCCACCGCTCGTGAGCACGGGGTTGCCGACGCGCGCCCTAAGTGTGTCCCACGACACGCCGGTTTGCTCCCGCTCTGCACGGGGATCTCTGTCCTGACGCCCGGACGGCGGAACACCGGACCGGTGCCGCGTGTTGGAATCTGGGGGTACCTCCCGGGCCGGAGTCCGGGGGCGGGCCGAGCACCGAGACCAAGAGGGCGGACCGGATGACCACCATCGACACCCCGAGCACCGACACCGCGCCGGCGGCCCCCGCGGCCTGCCACGGCACGGCCCCGGCCACCGGGCCGCACGGCTACAGCGGCGAGAAGGAGGCGCACCTCAAGCGGCTGCGCCGCATCGAGGGTCAGATCCGCGGCCTCCAGCGCATGGTCGACGAGGACGTCTACTGCATCGACATCCTCACCCAGGTGTCCGCCTCCACCAAGGCCCTGCAGTCCTTCGCGCTCTCCCTGCTGGAGGAGCACCTGCGGCACTGCGTCGCCGCCGCGGCCGCCGCGGAGGACGGCGGCGAGGAGCTGAACGCCAAGGTCGCCGAGGCCAGCGCCGCGATCGCCCGGCTGCTGCGCACCTGAGCCGACGGGCCCGCCCCGCCCGGCCCGCTGACGGCGCCTCAGCCCTCCGGCGGGTCCGGTTCGCGGCGGGCCAGCAGCACCTCGTCGATCTGCTCGGCGGCCAGCCGCTCCGCGCGGCTGGCCGAGGCGGCGATCATCAGCTCGCCGGTCAGGTCGATCTCGTCCAGCGCGGTTCTGTCGTGGCCGCCGGTGCCGCTCTCCCCGGATGCCATGGCCTCCACCCCTTCCGCGCCCCGTCCGCCGCCCCGCTTGCCCGCCCCGTACCAGCGTAGGGAGCGGCGGGCCGGGCCACATGGCACGGACGGGCCATCTCTGCCGCCCGAAACGGGTGGGCCCGGCGCCGCGGGTCACTTCGGCGAGGGGTCGGCCTTCATCGAGTAGATGTCGGCGGCGGCGGGCTCGGCGGCCTCCACCGGCTTGCCGAAGTCGGCGAGCGACAGCGTGGAGACCACCTTGACCTGGTCCTTCGGTGCGGTGGACCCGGCCACCCCGGCGAAGGCGAAGTTCTCCACCACCTTGTGCAGCCGGCCCTGGCCGTCCAGCCAGACCTCGTACGGGACCTCCTTGACGGTGAAGGTCTGGGCGGCCATCCGCAGCCCGTCCGCCCCGCGGCCGCCGGTCGCGTCGGCGGCCTTCGCCAGGTCCAGGGTGCCCCGGTAGTGCTTGAGCTCCACGCCGCCCACCGGCTCGGTGCCGACCAGCTCGGCGCTCTGCGCCCCGCGCAGCGCGCCCGCGGCGGTGGCCGGGTCGGTGGCCCCGGAACTCACCAGGTTGCCGTCCGGGAGCTGGCGCACGTCCAGCTTGACCCACTTGCCCTCGGGGATCTTCGCGCCGCTGTTCTGCAGGTAGACCGTGCCGGGCAGCACCACCTCGGTGATCTTCCCGGTGGTCGCGGCGCCGGGCGGGACGTCGATCTCCAGGCGGCCGATCCGCTTCACGTAGTCGTAGCCGCCGGTGCCGTTGAAGACCGCCTTCTTGTCGGCGGACTCGGTGATCAACTCGGTGACCGCCCGCACCGAACCCGTCCGGCCGGTGATGTCGGCGGCCGAGCGGACCGCCGTCAGCGGGTCCGCGGACAGCTGGTCGGCGGAGACCGACGGGCTGTTGCCGCCGGTGCAGGCCGACAGCGCGGCGACGAGCAGGGCCGCGGCGGCGGCGCGGTTGAGCATCTTCACTTCTTCGACAACCCCCTCGGGCCCCGGACGACCCGGCAGGCGACCGCCCCGGATGGGCGGAGCGCTCGCCAGGTGAACGAGTCGGGGGCGGGAAGGTTACGCGGATGTTCACCGGCCGGACGGGACCGGTGCCCCGCCGGGCCGGGATACGGTGAAGGACGTGGCAGATCAGCGCCCCGGGGCACCCGGCGGGGCATTACGGACCGACCACCCGGACGAGCACCGGGCGGAGGTGGTGGAGCGCGGCTCCTTCAGCTTCGCGCAGTGCGGCTGCGGCTGGTCCGCCCCCGGGCGGCGCTCCCGGGACAAGTCCCGGCGGGACGCCGCGGAGCACCTCGCGGAGACCGGAGCGGGCGGCGGCACCGGGGTCGCCTGAGCCCGCCCGGTGCGGCGGACCCGGCTCAGGCCGCCAGGTCCGACTCGCGGTCCCGGTCCCGGTGCGGCCCGTCCTGGCCCCGGCGGCGCCCGGAGCGGCGGGCGGCGGGCGCGGACGACCGGCCGGCGGCCGGACCGGCGGCGGAGCGGGCCACCACCAGCGGGCGCAGCGCGGTGCGCGACAGCGCGTGGCACAGCGGCACCAGGACGGCCATCGCGATCGGGGCGAGCAGCAGCACCACGGCGGTGGCCAGCGCGTAGCCGCCGATCACGTCGGTCGGGTAGTGCACGCCGACGAACAGCCGGCAGAAGCCCTGCAGCAGGGCGAGCGCGCCGGCGGCCAGGCCGAGCTTGCGGTTGACCAGGAACAGCGCGACGGCGATGCCCATGGACATCGCCGAGTGGTCGCTGACGAAGGAGAGCGTGTCCTCCTTGCCGGGCACCAGGACGTCCAGCTCGGGGTGGCTGACGAACGGCCGCGGCCGGTTCACCAGTTGGGAGATCGGCAGGTTGGCGAGCTCGGCGACGGCGACCGCCAGCGGCGCCCACAGCACGCCGGCCACCGCGACCGGGGCGTCCGGGCGGCGGCGGGCGACCAGCCAGGCGACCAGGCCGAGCGCGGCCAGGCCGAACAGGATGCCGTACTCGGCGGTCCAGGCGACCAGCGAGTCCAGCCAGCCGGGGGCGTCGGCGGCCAGGCCGTTGACGGCCTTGAGCAGGCCGAGATCGGGGTCGCCCGAACCGGTCCCGGCGTCGGCGAGCAGCGTCGGCACGCCGCACCTCCCTGTCGGCTCTCCGCAGTGGTCCCAGAACGTGGTGCTTCCGGGTGCGGACGACCGGCAGCCTCCTGAGTCAACGCGATCAAGGCCGCCGCGGTTTCCGTCGAAACACACCGTTATGCAAAATTGACTCACCGTCCACCGGGCGCGCACATGCCGGGCCGGGCGGTCAGCTCGTCCTCGGGGCCTCGCCCTTCGTGATGGTGCCGTCGTTCGGGTTCCGGTTGGGCAGCGCGGCGGCGCCGTCCGGGGTGACCCGGGTCGCCCCGATGTAGTCCTTCTGCTCGATGGTGTCGTAGCGGACCTTGGCCCCGGTGTGCGGCGCGTCGATCATGTACCCGCCGCCGACGTAGATGCCGACGTGGTGGATGGTGCGCGGGTCCTCCAGGTCGTTGGCGAAGAACACCAGGTCCCCGGGCCGCAGTTGGTCCCGGGACGGGTGCGGCCCGGCGTACCACTGGTCGTTGGCCACCCGGGGCAGCACGATGCCGACGCTCTCGTACGCTGCCTTGGTCAGGCCCGAGCAGTCGAACCGCCCGTCCTCCCAGCTCTGCCCGGTGCCGCCCCACAGGTAGTCGGTGCCCAACTTGCCCTGCGCGAACCAGATCGCCCCCGCCGCCGCCTTGGACAGCGCCAACTGCCCGCCCTGGACGGCCGGTGCGGTGAAGGACTTCGCCAGCGCCTGGATGCTGCGGACGTACCCCTGGGTCTCCTTGTACGGCGGGACGCCGTTGTGCTCGATCACCGCGTACGGACCGGCGTTGTACGCCGCCAGCATGTTGGCCTGCTTGTCGCCGGGGACCTTGGCCACGTCCCGGGCCAGCGCGCAGTCGTAGGTGGCGGCCGAGGCGATCGCGTCGTAGGCGTTCCAGATGTCCCGCTTGCCGTCGCCGTCGCCGTCCGTGCCGTAGGTGGCCCAGGTCGCCTCCAGGAACTGGGCCATCCCGTACGCCTGCGCCGGACTCTTCGCCTGCGGGTCGAACCCGCTCTCCTGGTAGAGCTGCGCGGCCAGCATCGGCGCGGAGATCTCCCGGCAGAGCCCGCCCCACTGCTGGATGTGCGACCGGTACGCGGCCGGCACCGTCCCGCCGGAGAGCCCGGGGGCGGCCGAGGAGCCCTCCGGCGCCCCACTGGCCGCGTACGTCCCGAGCGTCACGACGCCCACGAAACCGATCCCGAGCACCACGGCCGCGGCGCCCGCCGTCCGAGCCTTCCGGAGCACCATCAAGCACCATCCCGACGGAACGTCAGCGGCCATGTCCTGTTGCGCAATTGCCCGGTGCAATCATCACAGATACCACGGGCGGGAAGTATCCTTGAAGCACCGGACATCCTGGCGGAGGCGTTCGGCCAGCCACGAGCAATCCGCGAGAAGCAGCCAAGTCGACATCAGATCTGGCCAAGAGTAGGCCCTGCCCCTTCGCTCGACCGTGGTCCGGGGCCTTGAATTTTCCTGATCGGCGGTGAGATGGGATGGACCTGAACGTGGACAGCACAGTGATCCGGTACCTGGCGGAGGACCCGCCGAAGAAGGCCAACATCGACACCATCATCGGTGGGATCGCCCCCGACTGGGGCCCGTTCGCCTCCCTCGGCTCCTCGGCCCGGGTGATGGTCCAGGTCGTGATGGCCGTCGCCATCCTGGTCTGCCTGGGCATCGCGATCTGGGGCGCCGCCAAGCAGCGGATCGGCGCCACCGCGATGCGCGACACCTTCAGCGCCGAACAGGGCAAGGGGCTGATCGTCGCCGGCCTGACCGGCGTGTTCATCATCGGTTCGCTCGGCACCCTGTTCACCATTGTGTACGGCATGGCCATCTGACGATCGGACAACTCGCGCCCCGGTGCGGTTGATCCGCACGCCCGCACCGCACCCCGCACCCCGCACCCCGCACCCACGCCGAGCACCCGTCACGCCGCCGCGCGCGCCCCGCGCGGCGGCGCCCCACCAGGAGGGCCCCCGTGCCGTTGTCCGACGACCAGCCGCACACCCGTACGCGGCTACCGGTCGCCGAACAGACCGTCCACGTGACCGGACGCCAGGCCAGGCCGCTGCGCACCCTCCTGACCATCCTCGGCATCGTCACCCTGCTAGTCGTCGCCGTCTCCATCGCCAACCGCGACAAGCCCGCGGTCGGCCGCGGCGGCACCAGCACCTCCGGCGACCGCGCGAGCGCCGCCGCGGCCTCCCCCGACCGCACCGCCGCCAGCGGCCAGCAGCCCGTCACCACCACCTCCAACGGCATCGGCACCGGCTACCCGCACACCGACCAGGGCGCGCAGTCCGCCGCCGCCAACTACGCCGTGGCCCTCGGCTCCGCCGACATGTTCCGCACCGCCGACCGCCACACCGTCCTCGCCACCATCGCCGACCCCACCGCCGTCCAACCCCTCCAGACCCGCCTGGACCAGGCGTTCACCCCGGAGACGAACGCGCGCTACGGGCTCGACGCGGAGGGCAGGGCGCCGAAGGGCCAGACCTTCGTCAACCGGGTCGTCCCGGTCGGCACCCGCACCACCAACGGGGCCGACACCGCCACCCGGGTCGAGGTCTGGTGCACCGGCCTGTACGGCCTGGCCGGCGAGGGATCCGTCGTCCCGGTCACCCAGGACTGGTACACCCTGACCGTCACCATGCGCTGGACCGGCAGCGACTGGAAGCTCACCGACTACTCCCGCGCCGCGGGCCCCGCCCCCCTGCCGGGCGACCAGCAGGCGGCCACCGCGAAAGAGATCGCCGATGCCGTCCAGCAGTTCGGAGGGTTCCGCTATGCCCGCTGACGCGTCACCAGGACTGCGCTTCCTGCGCCGGGCCGGGGTGCTCGGTGCCGCGATGAGCATGCTCCAACTCACCGCGCTGCTGGTCGCGCAGCGGGTGGCGGCGGATCCGACGCCCGCCCCCTCCTCCACCTGCGCGGCGCAGAACGTCCCGCTGCCCGGGGCGGGCAGCCAGTGCGCCCCCGACGGCGCTTTCGTCGTGCCCGGGACGGACGCCGTCTCCGGGGTCACCGATCCGCTGGGGTCGTTGGCGAAGGGGTGCGCGCAGGCGGCGGCCTGGGTGGTGCGGCAGTTGTCGGGGGCGATCGACGGGACGACGAAGGTCGACTTCACGAACGCGGCGTTCCTGCAGCAGTACGCGGTGGTGTTCGCGGTCTCGACGGTGATCACGCTGGTGCTGTGGCTGCTGGCGGTGACCAAGCGCGCGGTGCGCGGCGCGGCGCTGGGGCAGGCGTTCGGCGAGGCGGTCGGGTACCTGTGGCTGACGGTGATCGCCTCGGCGTTCACGCCGCTGATCCTGTACACGGTGGTGACGGTCACCGACGGGATGACGGACGCGATCGCGTCGGGGACGAAGTCGGACACCGGCACGTACCTGGGCGGGTTCGCGGACACCCTGGAGAAGGGCAGCATGGGCGGCGGCCCGCTGATCCTGATCCTGGTGTCGCTGGTGGCGGTGCTGGCCGCGGCGGTGCTCTGGGTGGAGCTGGTGATCCGGGCGGCGATGCTGTACGTGGGCGCGCTGCTGGGGACGGCGGTGTACGCGGGGCTGGTGGACAAGCAGATGTGGAAGCACGTCCGCCGGTGGGCCGCGATGATGCTGGCGGTGGACCTGGCGAAGCCGATCGTAGTGATCATCCTGGGGCTCGCGAGCGCGGTGGCGACCGGCGCGGGGGCGGACGACGACTTCGGCCGGGTGCTGGCGGGGCTGGCGATCCTGTTCCTGTCGATCTTCGCGAGCGCGGCGGTGTACCGGTTCGTGCCGGGCTTCGGCGACGAGCTGATGTCGATGCGCAACGCCCGGGCGAGCGCGGTGCAGGCCGGCAGCGCGATGATCAACGGCCCGGCGAACTTCGTGAAGCAGGGCATCTCGACGCACGGTTCGCGCGGTGGCGCGGAGGGCGGCGGGGGCGGCGGCTCCCCGGCCGGGGGCGGCGGGGCGGGCGCGGGCATCGCGGCGCACGCCTCCCGGCCCGCGAACCCGGCCCGTCCGGCGGCGCCGCCCGCGCAGGCCCAGGTCCAGTCTCCGGTCAACAACCCGAAGGGAGGGTGACGGGTAGATGAGCAGCGAACAGCTCGGCCAGTACGGCACCCAGTACGCCCAGCCGTATGCCCACCAGCGCCGCAGCTACCTGATCGGCAAGGCGCGGCCGAACGCGCCGATCGGGCGCAACCGGGAGAACGGCGAGATCGTGCTGATCATCGCCGGCGCCGGCCTGGGCATGGTGTGGGGGCTGATCCCGAGCCTGTTGCCGCTGCGCATCGCGGGCCTGGTGGGCTTCCCGCTGCTGGCGATCATGGCGGTGTACGTGCCGTACCGGCGGCGGACGTTCTACAAGTGGGTGGAGATCAACCGGACGTTCCGGCGGACGGTGCGCAGCGGCCGGGCGGTGTGGAAGCCGGACGTGCACGAGGCGGGCACGCGGCTGGACGGCCGCGAGGTGGAGGTCGGCCCGCCGCCGGGGGTGGGGCGGCTGCGCTGGCTGGCCGCGCCGTTCGGGCCGGACGAGGTCGCGGTGCTGATGCACCTGGAGCGCCGGACGGTGACCGCGGCGATCGAGATCGAGGGCCCGGGCGTGGGCCTGCGCGACTCGGAGGACCAGGAGACGCTGGTCGACCGTTTCGGCACGCTGCTCAAGCACGTGGCCAACGGCGACGGCTTCGTGACCCGGCTGCAGATCCTGGCCCGCACCCTGCCGGCCGACCCGGACGCGCACGCGAAGGACGTGGAGCGGCGCGGTGACCACGCGGCGCCGCGCTGGCTGCAGGACAGCTACGACCAGCTGCAGTCGATGGTGTCGACCTCCTCGGAGCAGCACCGGGCGTACCTGGTGGCGTGCATGCACTACACCCGGGACCTGGCGGCCGAGGCGCACGCGATGGGCCGCACCGCGTACGGGCGGGGCGAGAAGCGGGACCGCAGCGACGACGGCCTGGCGACCGTGATGGCGCGCGAACTGACCGACATCTGCGCGCGGTTGGCGGAGGCGGACATCCGGGTGCGGCAGCCGCTGGGGCAGGCCCGGCTGGCCTCGCTGATCCACTCGATGTACGACCCGGACCACCCGATCGACCACATCCAGGCGATGAGCCGGCGCAACGCCTGGCCGGCCGAACTGGACGCCACGCACCCGCAGTTCCTGCAGGCGAAGACCCGCGAGGCGGCGACCCGGGAGCCGTGGTGCCACGCCACCGCGTGGATCAAGGAGTGGCCGCTGACCCCGGTCGGGGTGAACTTCCTGGCGCCGCTGCTGGTGCACACGCCGGACGTGATCCGGACGGTCGCGGTGACCATGGACCTGGAGCCGACCGACGTCGCGATCGAGCGGATGCTGACCGAGAAGACCAACGACGAGGCGGAGGCCAGCCGGGCGGCGAAGATGAACCGCACGGTGGACCCGCGCGACCTGGCGCACACCGGCCGGGTGGACCAGCGCGGCGACGACCTGGCGTCCGGCGCGGCCGGGGTGAACCTGGTCGGGTACCTGACGGTGTCCTCGCGCAGCCCCGAGGCGCTGGCCCGGGACAAGCGCACCATCCGGGCGTCGGCGGGCAAGAGCTACCTGAAGCTGGAGTGGTGCGACCGCGAGCACCACCGGGCGTTCGCCAACACCCTGCCGTTCGCCACCGGCATCCGCCGCTGACGCCGCTGACCCCCGGAGGCCCGTCGATGCTCGGAAAGCTCACCGATTCCTTCACCAGCACCCTGTTCGGCCGGGTGGAGACCACCCGGCTGCCGGTGCGCACCTCCAGCGGCCAGGCGCAGGCGGTGTACCTGCCGACGGCGGCGCCCGGCCTGGGCGACTCCGGGGTGATCATCGGCCGCGAGGTGTATAGCGGCAAGGGCTACGTCTACGACCCGTTCCAGCTGTACGGCCAGCAGCTGCCGGCCCCGCACTGGCTGGTGCTGGGGGAGTCCGGCAACGGCAAGTCGGCGCTGGAGAAGACGTACGTGCTGCGGCAGTTGAGGTTCCGGGACCGCCAGGTGGTGGTGCTGGACGCGCAGGGCGAGGACGGCGTCGGCGAGTGGAACCTGATCGCGAACGCGCTGGGGATAAAGTCCATCCGGCTGGACCCGATGGCGGCCCTGGACGGCGGGGTGAAGCTGAACCCGCTGGACCCGGCGATCACCACCACCGGCCAGCTGTCGCTGCTGCGCACCATCATCGAGGTGGCGATGGGCCGCGGCCTGGAGGAGCGGGCCGGCTTCGCGCTGAAGGCCGCGCACGCCCACGTGCTGGCGACGGTGAAGGGCCGTCAGCCGGTGCTGAACGACATCATCGACACGCTGCGCAGCCCCGACCTGTCGGCGGTGGAGTCGCTGGGCGTGCAGGTCGGCGAGGTGCAGGCCTGGGGCCTGGACGTGGCGCTGGTGCTGGACCGGCTGGTCGACGGCGACCTGCGCGGCATGTTCGACGGCCCGACCTCGGCGGGCATCGACCTGGACGCGCCGCTGATCGTCTTCGACCTGTCGCACATCGACCGGAACTCGATCGCGATGCCGATCCTGATGGCGATCGTCGGGGTGTGGCTGGAGCACACCTGGCTGCGCCCGGACCGGGTGAAGCGGATCTTCCTGGTGGAAGAGGCCTGGCACATCATCAACAGCCCGTTCGTGGCGCAGCTGTTCCAGCGGCTGCTGAAGTTCGGCCGCCGGCTGGGCCTGTCCTTCGTCGCGGTGGTGCACCACCTGTCGGACGTGGTGGACGGGGCGGCGGCCAAGGAGGCGTCGGCGATCCTGAAGATGGCCTCGACCCGGACGATCTACATGCAGAAGGCGGACGAGGCGAGATCCACCGGCCGGGTGCTGGGCCTGCCGCGCTGGGCGGTGGAGATCATTCCGACGCTGTCGCCGGGCATCGCGGTGTGGGACGTCAACGGCAACGTGCAGGTGGTGAAGCACATCATCACCGAGGCCGAGAAGCCGCTGGTGTACACCGACCGGGCGATGACCGAGGACGCGGTGGCCGAGCGGGACCGGGCGGACCAGCAGCTGGCGGCGCAGCCGCGGATCTGACCCCGGCGGGAGGGTCCTGACCGGGGGTCGGCGGACGTTTCGTCAGACCGTGGATACCAGCTCGTTACTCGTAGGTTCCTGACAGCTACGCGCGTTGACCCTAGGCTGCACCAGACAACGCCAGGCCGCGCTGCCGCGGCCCCGACGGTCCAGGGGACAGCCATGCCCATTTCCGGTTCCACCGGCCGCCGCACGACCGCCCTCGCGGTCGCCGCGGCCGCCGCCCTGTTCGGCTCGATGGTCCTGCCGGCCACCGCCGAGGCCCACGGCCGGGGCCACGACAAGCCCAAGTACGAGGACCTGCAGCTCCTCGCCATCAACGACTTCCACGGCAACCTGGAGCCCCCGGCGGGCTCCTCGGGCACGGTCACCGAGATCGACCCGGCCACCGGGAAGACCGTCGCCACCCCGGCCGGCGGCGTCGAGTACCTGGCCACCGCGCTGCGCGACGCCCGCAAGGGCCACGCCAACAGCCTGACCGTCGCGGCCGGCGACATCATCGGCGCCAGCCCGCTGGTCTCCGGCCTGTTCCACGACGAGCCGACCATCGAGGCGATGAACGAGATCGGCCTCGACGTCACCTCGGTGGGCAACCACGAGTTCGACGAGGGCTCGGCCGAGCTGCTGCGGATGCAGAACGGCGGCTGCCACCCCACCGACGGCTGCTACGAGAAGGGCCGGAAGTTCAAGGGCGCGGACTTCCCGTACCTGGCGGCGAACGTCACCGACGAGAAGACCGGCAAGCCGCTGCTCAAGCCGTACTGGGTGACCAACGTGCGCGGCGTCAAGGTCGGCTTCATCGGCGTGACCCTGGAGGGCACCCCGAACATCGTCACCGCCGCCGGCGTGCAGGGCCTCGGGTTCGGCAACGAGGTCACCACCATCAACAAGTACGCGGCCGAGCTGAAGAAGCAGGGCGTCAACTCGATCGTGGCGCTGATCCACGAGGGCGGCCTGCCCGCCAGCGGCGTGTACAACTACGACTGCGGCGCGGCCGGCGCGGGCGTCTCCGGCCCGATCGTCGACATCGCCAGGAAGATCGACCCGGCCGTCGGGGCGATCGTCACCGGTCACACCCACAACTCGTACGCCTGCATGATCCCGGACCCGGACGGCGTGCCCCGCTCGGTCACCAGTGCCGCCTCCTTCGGCCGCCTGTACACCGAGATCGACCTCAAGCTGGACAAGCGCACCGGCGGCATCGTCCGCCCGACGGTCAGCGCCGCCAACCACGTCGTGCGCCGCGACCTGCCCAAGGCGCCGGACCTGACCGCGCTGCTGGAGCGGTACACCAAGCTGGCCGCGCCGATCGCCAACCGGGCCACCGGCTACATCAGCGCCGACGTCAACGGCCGCGGCTCCACCGCGCTGGAGAAGCCGCTCGGCGACCTGATCGCCGACGCCCAGCTGGCCGGGCTGTCGCCCGCCGACAAGGGCGGCGCGCAGGTGGCCTTCATGAACCCCGGCGGCATCCGCGCCGACCTGGTCTACCAGGCGAGCGGCGCCGAGGGCGACGGCGTGGTGACCTACGGCGAGGCGTTCGCCGTCCAGCCGTTCACCAACATGATGCAGGTCAAGACGCTGACCGGCGCCCAGCTGGTGCAGGTCCTGCAGCAGCAGGTCTCCGGCGCCAACGACGCCTCCCCGAAGGTGCTGCAGATCTCCTCGAACCTGCACTACACCCTCGACCTGAACCGGGCCGGCGCGGCCCGCGTGCTGGTCGACTCGATCCGGCTGAACGGCGCGCCGATCGACCCGGCCGCCGGCTACCGGGTCGCCGCGAACGAGTTCCTGGCCGGCGGCGGCGACGGCTTCCCGGCCTTCGCGGCCGGCACCGACAAGCTGGTCGGCGCCTCCGACCTCGACCTGTTCAACGCCTACCTGACCGGCAACAGCTCGGCGAGCGCCCCGATCGCGCCGCCCGCCGCCGACCGGATCAAGGTCATCGCGGTCGGCCAGACCGGCTGACGGACCGTCGCGACGGAGGGCGGGACACCCCGGGTGTCCCGCCCTCCCCCGTTTCAGCGCGGCTCCTCCGGCTGGCCCGGCAGCACGATCACCGCCTGCGTCCCCGGCCCGCCGTCCGGCGCCGGGCCCAGCGAGACCTGCCCGCCGGTGTCCTGCACGGTCTGCGCCACGATCGACAGCCCCAGGCCCGAGCCGGGCAGCTGCCGCGAGGACGGCGAGCGCCAGAACCGGTCGAAGACGTACGGCAGTTCCTCCGCCGGGATGCCGGGCCCGTGGTCCCGGACCGTCAGCCGGCCGCCCTGCAGCCGCACGTCGATCGTCCCGGCGGGCGGCGAGTACTTCACCGCGTTGTCCAGCAGGTTGATCACCGCCCGCTCCAGCGCCGCCGGATCCCCGTGCACGTACCAGGGCCGCACGTCGGTGTCGAAGACCAGCGACGGCCCGCGCAGCCGGCCCCGCTCCAGCGCCCGCCCCACCGTCTCGTGGAACGGCACCACCGCCCGCACCGCCTCCGGGGCCGGAGTGTCCGGCCGGGACAGCTGCAGCAGGTCCCCGATCAGCAGCGTCAGCTCCTGCATCTGCGCCTTCATGTTCCCCAGCATCCGGGCCCGGGTCTCCGGCGGCAGCGCCCGCCCCTGCGCGTCCGAGCGGATCAGCAGGTCGACGTTGGTGCGCAGCGAGGTGAGCGGGGTGCGCAGCTCGTGCCCGGCGTCGGCGATCAGCCGGGTCTGCCGCTCCCGCGAGTTGGCGAGCGCGGTCGACATCGAGTTGAACGAGGTGGACAGCCGGGCGATCTCGTCCTTCCCGTTGACCGGGATGGTGGTGCCGACCTCCTCGGTCCGCGCGATGTGCTCGACCATGTCGGTGAGTTGGTCCACGGGCTTGAGCGCGGACCGGGCGACGATCCGCCCGGCGACACCGGCCACGGCGACACCGACCAGGGCGACGCCGATCAGGACGAGGGCCAGCTGCTGCAGCGACTTCTCGACGTTCTCCGTGGGTGAGGCGACCAGCATGGTGAAGGTCGCGGTGACGGCCTTCCCGTTGCTCGGGTCGGACACGGTGCCGGTCCAGGTGGTCTGCCGGACCATCGCGGGTGTGCCGTCGGTGCTGTAGCTGCCCTCGCGGTAGTCGCTCTTGTGCGCGGGGACGTCCTGCGGCACCGTCAGGTCGGAGGACGCGACGTCGAACGGCTTGCTGTTGAAGGCGAGCGGCGCGCACACGGTGCCGTCCGAGGTGACCAGTTGGGTGTTCCACTGCTGTTGGCCGAAGGGGCCGCCCCGGAAGTCCTGCTGTCCGTTGCCGCCGTTCTGGGTGTCCAGCGTCGCCAACAGGCGAGCGGCCTCGGCGACGGCCGCCTCCGGGGTGCTCGCGCAGGCCACCGCCGGGAAGGGGCCGCTGCGGCCGATGCTCATGAGGTTCATCGGAGCCCGGGACAGGTCGGACCGCACCTGCCCGTACAGCTTCCCCTTCACCACGAAGAAGCACGCCAGCGCCGCGAGCGCGATGGTGACCGCCACCGCGGCGGCCGTGAGCATGGCCAGCCTGCTCCGCAGCGACCTGCTGCGGAACCACCCCGTGAGCCGGCCGATCCGCTTCACGCCGCGGCGCCGGTCGCGGCGCGCAGGGCGTAGCCGACGCCGCGGACGGTCTGGATGATGCGGGGCATGCCGTGCTGCTCGGTCTTGCGGCGCAGGTACATGACGTAGACGTCGAGGGAGTTGGAGGAGGGCTCGAAGTCGAAGCCCCAGACGGCCTTGAGGATCTGCTCGCGGGTGAGGACCTGGCGCGGGTGGGAGAGGAACATCTCCAGCAGCATGAACTCGGTGCGGGTGAGTTCGATGGGCGTGCCGTCGCGGGTGACCTCGCGGGTGGCGGTGTTCATCCGCAGGTCGGCGAAGGCCAGCACCTCGCCGCCGTCCTCGTCGGCTGCGGAGCGGGCGGCGGCCTCGGTGGCCAGCGCGTTGCGGCGGAGCAGGGCGCGGACCCGGGCGAGGAGTTCGTCGAGCTCGAAGGGCTTGGCGAGGTAGTCGTCGGCGCCGACGTCGAGGCCGGTGACGCGGTCGCCGACGGCGTCGCGGGCGGTGAGCATCAGCACGGGCACGGTGTCGCCGCGGGAGCGCATCCGGCGGACGGCGGTGAGGCCGTCCATCCGGGGCATCATGATGTCCAGCAGCACCAGGTCGGGGTGGTCGCGCTCGACGGCGGCCAGGGCCTCGTAGCCGTCGGTGGCGGTGGTGACCTGGTAGCCCTCGAAGGCGAGGCTTGATTCCAGCGCGTCGCGCAGCGCGGGCTCGTCGTCGACCACGAGGACGCGGGCACCGCCCGCGGCCTCGGTGGGAGTGCGGTCGTCGGCGGGGGGAGTCATCGGCGCGGGCCCTTTCTGAGTCCGGTGCGTTCCTGGCCATTGTCCGCCGGGTGCGGCGGAACGGGCGGTTGTCAGAGCGTCTTGCCGGCCTGCATCTGGGACAGGACCTGCTTGACGCTGTTGATCGGGATGGCGAAGCCGAGGCCGACGCTGCCGGCGTCGGAGCTGCCGGTGGAGCTGGAGCCGGAGGCGGAGTACATCGCGGAGTTGAGGCCGATCACCTGCCCGGCGGAGTTGATCAGCGGGCCGCCGGAGTTGCCGGGATTCAGCGCGGCGTCGGTCTGCAGCGCCCGGTAGGTGGCGGTGTCGGACGAGGACGAGCCCGAGGAGCCGGAGCCCGAGGAGCCGCGCTGGCCGGGCAGGTTCGGGAAGCCGAAGCCGCCGTTGTTGCTGGTGGTGCTCTCGTCGACCTGGACGGAGACCTGCCGGTCCTTGGCGGAGACGATGCCGGAGGTGACGGTGCCGGTGAGGCCCTCGGGGTTGCCGATGGCGACCACCGAGTCGCCGACGGCCGTGCTGTCGGAGTCGCCGAGGACGGCGGTGGTGAGGCCGCTGACGCCGGAGGCGGTGATGACGGCGGTGTCCAGGGACTTGTCGGTGCCGGTGACGCTCGCGGAGGCGGTGGAGCCGTCCTGGAAGGCGACGGTCAGCTGGCCGCCACCGCCGACCGCGCCGGAGACCACGTGGTAGTTGGTGAGGATCTGGCCGTCGGCGGTGAGCACCACGCCGGTGCCGGTGGCGGTGCCGCTGGTGGTCTTGACGGTGATCTGCACGACGGCGGGGGAGACCGCGGCGGCGATCGCCGAGACGTTCGCGCTGCCGTCGGCGTTGGCCGAGACGGGCCGCACCAGGGTGCTGCTCGCGCTGGTGGAGCCGGTGCGGTCGCCGGCGAGCGCACCGCCGGTGACGCCGCCGACCAGGGCGGCGATCGCGGCGACGGCGCTGACCAGGGCGAGTCGGCCGCGCAGCAGGCCGCGGCGGGCGCGGTGCCCGGCGGGCGGCTGCTGGTCGGCCCCGGCGGCGGCCCCGGGCTCGGCGGCGAGCGCGAAGGTCGCGGGCAGCGGCGCCGGGTCGGGTCCGGCGGCAGGCGGCAGCGCCGGGTAGGCGGCCTCCCGGTAGGTGTCGGCCGGGTGCGGGGCGCTCGGGTGCGGCGGGTACGCGGGGGCGGCGGGCGGCTGCGGCGGGAGCCAGCCCGCGCCGCCGTCCTGGGGGTGGGGCTCGTGGGTGCTGCGGTGCTGGTCGCTCATGACGACCAAGCTCCGCCCGTTTCATGAAGAGCGGATGAGAGCGTGCTACAGGTTCCCCGAGAAGCGCGTCAGCTTCTCATAAAGCCTGGTCAGGCAGGTGATCGGGGCGGAGCGAGGACCCGCAGGTCAGGGCCGTCAGCCGCAGCCGCAGGAGCGCCGGACGACCAGCCGGGACGGGAACTTGCGGACCCGCTCGGTGTCGCTGCCGGGCACCATCAGCGAGTCGTCGAGGACCAGGTCGACGGCGGCCCGGGCCATCGCGTCCCGGTCGGAGGCGACGGTGGTCAGCGGCGGGGAGGCGAAGGCGGCCTCGGGGATGTCGTCGAAGCCGACCACCGCGAGGTCCTCGGGGACGCGCAGGCCGAGTTCCCGGGCGGCCCGGAGCACGCCGATCGCCTGGTCGTCGGTGGAGCAGAAGAGCGCGGGCGGCCGCCGGTCGGAGCCGAGCAGCTCCAGGGCGACCTGGTAGGCGCCGTAGCGGTGGAACGGCGCGTCGACCAGGTGCGGTTCGGTGGGCAGGCCGTGCGCGGCCATCGCGAGCTCCCAGCCGGCCACGTGGTCGATCACCGGGTCGCCGGGGGCGGGGGACTCGACCGGCCCGCCGAAACAGGCCACGTACGGGTGACCGTGCACTTCGAGGAGGTGACGGACGATCAGTTCGGAGCCGCCGATGTCGTCGGTGACCACGGCGACGTCGTCGATCGCCTCGGGACGGCGGTGCAGCAGCACCACCTTGGCGCCCTCCATGGCGGCGAACTCCTCGGCGGCGCGCTGCGAGGGGCCCTGGCTGACCAGGATCAGGCCGGAGACCCGCATGCCGAGGAAGGCGCGGACGTAGTGCACCTCGCGGTCGTCCACGTAGTCGGAGTTGCCGATCAGGACGAGCTTGCCGCGCTCGGAGGCGGCGCGTTCCACGGCGTGCGCCATCTCGGCGAAGAACGGCTGCCGGGCGTCGGGGACGACCATGCCGATCAGGTTGGTGCGCCGGGAGGCCATCGCCTGGGCGACCGAGTTGGGTCGGTACCCGAGCTGCTCGATCGCGGCGAGCACCTTCTCCCGGGTGGCCGGGGCGACCGGCCGGGGACCGTTGTTGATCACATAGCTGACGACCGCCGTCGAGGTGCCAGCCAGTCGGGCTACGTCGTCGCGCGTCACCTTGGCCACGGGGGGAGTCTACGCGGGTGGTTCGGCGCTCCGGGCCGGGGTGACACCTGGTGGGACGGCGGTTTCGGGACCGATCCGGGCAAAGCCGGGCGAGTGTCCCCGCGGGGCCGGGCGAGTGCGCGCGCAGTTGCGGCCCGCCCGGCCCTCCGTCAGTGCTCCCGGGCCGCGCCGGTGCGGCTCTGCTCGGCCCGCTCGGGGGCCTTGTCGGGGCGCTCGGGCACCACGAAGCGGTAGCCGACGTTGCGCACGGTGCCGATCAACTGCTCGTTCTCGACGCCGAGTTTGGCGCGAAGCCGGCGGACGTGGACGTCCACGGTGCGGGTGCCGCCGAAGTAGTCGTAGCCCCACACCTCCTGGAGCAGCTGGGCCCGGGTGAAGACCCGGCCGGGGTGCTGGGCCAGGTACTTGAGCAGCTCGAACTCCTTGAAGGTGAGGTCGAGGACGCGGCCCTTGAGCTTGGCGGAGTAGGTGGCCTCGTCGACCGAGAGGTCGCCGTTGCGGATCTCCATCGGGCTGTCGTCGGCGGCCGCGTTCAGCCGGCCGAGGGCGAGCCGCAGCCGGGCCTCGACCTCGGCCGGTCCGGCGGTGTCGAGCAGCACGTCGTCGACGCCCCAGTCGGCGGTGACGGCGGCCAGGCCGCCCTCGGTGACCACCAGGATCAGCGGGCTGCCGATGCCGGTGGAGCGCAGCAGTTGGCACAGGCTGCGGATCTGCGGCAGGTCGCGCCGGCCGTCGACCAGGATCACGTCGGCGCTCGGGGTGTCGACCAGGGCGGACCCCTCGGCGGGGGCCACCCGGACGCTGTGCAGGAGCAGCCCGAGGGCGGGCAGCACCTCGGCGGAGGGTTGCAGGGCGTTGGTCAGCAGGAGCAGTGAACTCATACCCGGTTAGTCCCCTTTCCGGGTCGTCGCGGTCGCGGTCGCCCGGGGAGGGCGGCCGCGGTACAGGGGTGGGGGGAGCGCCGACGCGCCGACGGGCGCGCCGGGGGCCGGGGCGACGGTGGCTCGCCCGGGGTCCCGCAACCCCCGGCGTCCCGCTGGTGCCTCGTCCATCGGCGTACCCTCCGGTCTGTCCCGCCGGTTGCGCACCTCGTCGTGCGGCCGGCGGCGGGGGCGCTCCGGCGGCCGGGTGCGGGTGGGGCACCTTTTCGCAAGAACGTCCGCATGGCGTCCTGAAAGCACAAAAGGACCCGGGGGCGACTCTGCCCGGATCCCTCACTGGAACGAGAATAGCCGACCGCCTGCGGCCTGGGGAGAGGCGCGAGCGGGGCGCGCGGGGCGGACGGGCGCTCCGGGCGGCGGGCCGGGCGGGGCGGCGGGGGCGGCGCGGCCCGGGGTGCTTGCCCCGGGGCGGGGGGTGCGGGCGATGATGGGGGCCGCACCGGCCGCACCGTACGTGTACCCCGATCCACGGGTGGGCCGGCCGGCACCGGGCCGGCCGCCGTACCGGGCGAGGAGCGTCGAGAGGGTTTGCCGTGACCGCGACCACCGAAGTCCGCAGTTCCGCCGGATCACCCGCGCGGGTGAGCGGGACGGTCCGCTACTGGGCCGCCGCCAAGTCCGCGGCGGGCCGGGCCGAGGAGCCGTTCGAGGCCGCCACGCTGGCCGGGGTGCTGGAGGCGGTGCGCGCCGCGCACGCCGGGCGGCCGGAGCTGCTGCGGCTGCTGGCGGTGTGTTCGTTCCTGCTGGACGGCGAGCAGACGGGCGGCCGGGAGCCCGCCGGGGTGCCGCTGTCCGAGGGCTGGACGGTGGAGGTGCTGCCGCCGTTCGCCGGAGGCTGATCAACGGTTTCCCGACTGCCGTTCCGGAACTGGGGCACGCGTGCGATCGTCCCTATGTCCGCACCCCGGAGCCCGTTCGTCTCCGAACGGGCTCCGGTTCGAACGTCTCAGGGGGAGTGCGATGCACGGCTCGGTCAAGCTGTTGATCGGTCTGGGAGTGGTGGGCGGCCTGCTGGTCGGCGCCGACCGGATCGCCGTCGGGGTCGCGGAGGACCAGGCGGCGGACGCGGCCGTCTCCTCCGGGTGGATGACCAGCCGGCCGGACATCGAGATCGACGACTTCCCGTTCCTGACCAGCGCGCTGTCCGGGGAGCTGGACAAGGTCAGGATGAGCTCGGACGGCATGACGGTGACCGACGGGAAGCAGACCGTGACGGTGCACTCCTTCAAGGCGAACATGTCCGACGTGAAGTTCACCGACTCCTACAAGGGCGTCACGGTGGGGCGCGGCGACGGCCAGGGCGTGATCTCGTACCAGGACCTGTCGAAGTTCGTGGCCGGCGGGCAGGTCTCCCTGCAGTACGCCGGGCCGGGCAAGGTGAAAACCTCGGTGGCCGGCTTCGCGGTCGAGGGCAACCTGCGCAGCGAGGGCAGCGAGGTGGTCGTGGACGGCTTCGAACTCGACGGCGTGGCGGCCAAGTTGAACGGCGTGGCCGGAGACCTGCTGAAGCCCCGGCGGTTCGCGCTGACCGGCCTGCCGACCGGCCTCTCGCTCTCCGAGGCCGTCCCGGAGCCGGACGGGGTGCGGCTGCACTTCACCCTCGCCCCCGGCACCACGCTCGGCCACTAGGCCACTAGGCCGTTCGGATCCGGGCGGCCCGACCGTCCGCTGGGCGAGACGCGCTGTCCAGCCGCGCCGCCGGAACGTCCGGAAACGCCCGCTCGCCCGGTCCCCGCACGGGGACCGGGTCGGACGGCGCGGAAGCGAAAACCGGTAAATCCCACCATCCGGATGATCCGGTCTCAGCATTCGACACGATGATGACAGCGCCCCCACCGGTTCCCTAGCATCGTGGTCATGAAGCGACAGGCGGACCTCACGAAGCGGCGGGCGGTAGACCACTGCCGCGTGTCGAGCTGCCTGTGTCGAATGCGCTGACCGGCGGTCGCGCCCCGCAGTCCCGGCACGTCCGCCCTCGTTCCGACGCCGCTTGACCGGTAGCCACGGGCACCGGTGCGTCCGGAGCGACGAGCACGCCCCTTGAACCACCCCGGCCGAAGCCGCGCCCAGCACCGTCCCAGCATGCGGACAAGTGTGCGGACGCGTGCGGTCCGGAGCACTCCCAGCAGCCCTTCCGCCAACCGCCCCCGGATGGAGAACCCGCATGAGCCGCAGTGACGTCCTGGTCGACGCCGACTGGGTCCAGGCCCACCTGGACGACCCGAAGGTCGTCATCGTCGAGGTCGACGAAGACACCGCCGCCTACGACAAGAACCACATCCGCAACGCGGTCCGGATCGACTGGAAGAAGGACCTCCAGGACCCGGTCCGCCGCGACTTCATCGACCAGGCCGGCTTCGAGGCGCTGCTGTCCGCCAAGGGCATCGCCAACGACGACACCGTGGTGCTCTACGGCGGCAACAACAACTGGTTCGCGTCCTACGCCTACTGGTACTTCAAGCTGTACGGCCACGGCGACGTCCGCCTGCTGGACGGCGGCCGCAAGAAGTGGGAGCTCGACTCCCGCGAGCTGGTCGTCGAGCAGCCCGAGCGGGCCGCCACCCAGTACACCGCGCAGCCGGCCGACTCCTCGATCCGCGCCTTCCGCGACGACGTGGTCAACGCGATCGGCACCCTGAACCTGGTCGACGTCCGCTCGCCCGACGAGTTCTCCGGCAAGTTGCTCGCCCCGGCCCACCTCCCGCAGGAGCAGTCGCAGCGTCCGGGCCACGTCCCGTCCGCCAAGAACGTCCCGTGGGCGAAGAACGCCAACGACGACGGCACCTTCAAGAGCGACGACGAGCTCAAGGCCCTCTACGAGGCCGAGGGCGTCGACCTGGCGACCGACACCATCGCGTACTGCCGGATCGGCGAGCGCTCCGCGCTCACCTGGTTCGTGCTGCACGAGCTGCTCGGCCAGGAGAACGTCAAGAACTACGACGGTTCGTGGACCGAGTACGGCAGCCTGGTCGGCGTGCCGATCGAGCTCGGCAACTGAGCTCCGGCTCGCGCGACAGCAAGGAAGAGGGAGACAGATCATGTGCGGTGCGAAGGCCGGCGGTCCGGACCTGGCAGGAGTTGACGTGGCCAACGAGACGATCATCCAGGGTTCGGTGACCCGCAACGACGAGCCGGTCAACGGCTACGTGCGGCTCCTCGACGAGAACGGCGAGTTCACGGCCGAGGTCCCGACCTCGGCGACCGGGCAGTTCCGGTTCTTCGCCCGCCCGGGCAAGTGGACGCTGCGGGCCCTGGTGCCCGGCGCCACCGTGGACCGCCAGGTGGTCGCCACCCAGGGCGAGTTCACCGAGGTCGCGATCGCGGTCTGAGGACCGCGCGACGGCGTGACAGCGTGACGAGGGGCCCGGCCGTCTTCTGACGGCCGGGCCCCTCGGCCTACCCTGGAGGGGTGCAGGCACACCGACGGCACGTGCGCTACTTCGTGATGATGGGCGTCTGCCTGGCGCTGTTCGTCCTGGCCTGGGGCGTGGTGCGCTTCTGGTCGGTCGGCGCCGCCATCGGCATGTGCGTGGTCGCGATGGTGATCCCGCCGGTGGCCGCCGTCCTGGCGAACAAGCGCGACCGGGACGACGACTGGTGGAACGACCCGCGCTGGGACGACCCGCACTGGGAGCGGCGCGGCCACGACCGGGACGCGCCGGACCGCGAGCCGCCGGACGACGGCCCCCGGCGTCAGTAGACGAGCGCCTTGGCGCCGTCCGCCATCACCTCGGACAGGAACACCTGCGCCCCGGCGATCCGCACGCCCTCGATCACGTCGGCCTGCGCGATGTCCCGGCGGGCCGCGCACTGGGTGCACAGCGTGACGCTCCCGCCCGCCAGGACCGCCTCCAGCAGGTCCGGCAGCGGCGCGGAGTGCGGCAGCTCGAACTCGGCGGCCTTCCCCGGCAGGGCGAACCAGGCGGACTCCCCGGTCAGCCAGAGCGAGACCGGCACGCCGCTGGCGACGGCGACCGAGGCGACCGTGAAGGCCTGCGAGCAGCGTTCCGGCGCGTCCGCACCGGCGGTGACCTTGATGACCAGCTTCTTCGACATGCCCCAGAGACTACGGGCGCGGGGGCCGCCGGATAGACTCGCGCCGTACCACAGCCCGTCGACCCGCCCCTGGAGCGCACCGTGTCCGGTCTTGAGATCTTCTTCGACAGCCTGCTGGCTCTGATGGCCGTGCTGATCACCTGGTTCGCCATCTTCTCCGTCATGAAGCTCTACCAGGGCCAGCGCTGACGACTGCCGTACGGTTGACCCGGTAACCGTCCGACGACACCAGCCAGGACCATGATCGAGATTCCTTCCGACCTCCACCGCGACGTCGTCCCGCTCGCCTTCCTCCTCGGCACCTGGGAGGGCGCGGGCGTCCACGACTTCCCGGGTTCCGAGAAGTGCAACTTCGGCCAGGAGCTCGTCTTCCGGCACGACGGCCGCCCCTTCCTGGAGTTCCGCTCCCGCACCTGGGTGCTGGACGAGCAGGGGGAGAAGGTCCGCCCGCTGGAGACCGAGCACTCCTTCTGGCGGGTCACCAGCAACCAGCACGGCACCAGCGGCGAGCGCGAGATCGAGGTCTCCTCGGTCCGCGACGACGGCACCGTGGAGATCTGGTACGGCAAGCTGCACGACGGCAAGCCGCAGATCGACCTGGCCACCGACGCGGTCGCCCGGATCGAGGGCGCGGCCCCTTACAGCGGCGGCAAGCGGCTGTACGGCCTGGTCAAGGACGAGCTGCTGTGGGTCGGCGAGAAGGCCGCCCCCGAGGTGCCGCTGCGGCCGTACATGTCGGCGCAGCTGAAGAAGGTGCTCAACCCGGCGCAGCTGATCCACGACATCAACGACCTGCCGGACGACGGGATCGCGTTCTTCCGCTGACCCGATCGCACGCGCACGGGTAGGGGCCGGCCGGTCGGCCGGTCCCTACACTTGTCGCACGACCTCTCACCGGGCAGGGACACACGTGGCGAACAGCGAGACCACCGACTGGAAGGCCGACCTGCGCGAGCGCGGCTACCGGCTCACCCCGCAGCGCCAGCTGGTGCTGGAGGCCGTCGACGTCCTCGACCACGCGACCCCGGACGAGATCCTGGTCCAGGTCCGCAGGACCGCCAGCGGCGTCAACATCTCCACCGTCTACCGGACGCTGGAGCTGCTGGAGGAGCTCGGCCTGGTCTCGCACGCGCACCTCGGCCACGGCGCCCCCACCTACCACCTGGCGGGCCGGCACACCCACCTGCACCTGGTCTGCCGGGACTGCGACAAGGTCACCGAGACCGACACCGAGATCGCCGCCCCGCTGATCGACAGCCTGCGCGCCGAGCACGGCTTCGACACCGACCTCAAGCACTTCGCCATCTTCGGCCGCTGCGCCGACTGCACGGCCAAACTGGAGAACGGGCAGTCGTAAGCTGGCGGGTATGAAGAGCCCGCTGCTTGCCCTGCCCGGCGCCGTCCCGGCCGAAGGTCCCGACGAGGGGGTCGCCGCCCACTACGGCGACCTGTTCCGCGAGCAGCGCGCGCTGGCCGCCGGCCGCGGCTTCGTCGACCTGTCGCACCGCGGCGTGATCACCGTGACCGGCCCGGACCGGCTGAGCTGGCTGCACCTGCTGCTCACCCAGCACGTCAGCGAACTGCCGCCGCAGCAGGCCACCGAGGCGCTGGTGCTGTCCCCGAACGGGCACGTGGAGCACGCGCTCTACCTGGTCGACGACGGGGAGACCACCTGGATCCACGTCGAGCCGGGCGGCGTCCCCGCGCTGCTGAAGTACCTGGAGTCGATGAAGTTCTGGAACCGGGTCGAGGTCGCCGACGCCACCGAGCAGTACGCCGTGGTGTTCCTGCCCGCCGGCTCCACCGCCCCGGTCGACCGGGCCGCCGCGGTGCGCGAACTCCCCTGGGGCCGCGACCTGTTCCTGCCGCGCGCCGAACTCGCCGCGGCCGCCGAGGAGTTCGGCCCGGCGGCGGGCGTCTGGGCGTACGAGGCGCTGCGGGTCGAGGGGCACCGGCCGCGGCTCGGCTTCGAGACCGACCACCGCACCATCCCGCACGAGGTGGACTGGCTGGGCAGCGCCGTGCACCTGCAGAAGGGCTGCTACCGCGGCCAGGAGACGGTCGCCCGGGTGCACAACCTGGGCCGCCCGCCGCGCCGCCTGGTCTTCCTGCACCTGGACGGCACCGAGGAGAAGCTGCCCGCGCACGGCACCGAGGTCCGGGTCGAGGGCCAGGAGCGCCCGGTCGGCTTCGTCACCTCCTCGGCCCGGCACCACGAGCTGGGCCCGATCGCGCTGGCCCTGGTCAAGCGCAACACCCCGGTGGACGCGGTGCTGCTGGCCGACGGCGTCCCCGGCACCCAGGATCCGATCGTCTGATCGTCCTCACTCGGGGCGTAGGACCTACACCTCCAGCAGCACGGTGAACGGCCCGTCGTTCACCAGCGAGACCCGCATGTCGGCGCCGAACCGCCCGGTCTCCACCTTCGCGCCCAGCGCCCGCAGTTCGGCCACCACCGCGTCCACCAGCGGCTCGGCGACCGGGCCGGGCGCGGCGGCGTTCCAGGTGGGGCGGCGGCCCTTGCGGGCGTCGCCGTAGAGGGTGAACTGGCTGATCACCAGCAGCGGGGCGCCGAGCTCCGAGCAGGAGAGCTCGGGGCTGCCCGGGAACAGCCGCAGCGTCCAGAGCTTGCGGGCCAGCTGGGCGGCCTGCGCCGGGGTGTCCTCGTGGGTGGCGCCGACCAGGACGCACAGGCCCGGCCCCTCGATCGCGCCGACCGTCTCGCCGTCCACCGTCACGGCCGCCCCGGCGACCCGCTGCACCACTGCTCGCATGCCGCCCATTGTGCCGGGACGGGTCCACCGGGGGCGCACGGCACCCGGTTGCGCGCCGGGGTCGCACGTGGTGCGCCCCGATTCGTGCAGGTGAACCCGTGGCGCGGATTCTTCGTACTAGCCAGGGGTGTTCGCCAGGGGGCCGTTCGGGTACTCGGGCGTGCGGCGCCGGGGCCCGGGGTGGCACGCTGTCCGACGGCCCGGGGCCACCCGGGCCCCGCGGGGGCGTCCGCCGTCCCGGCGAACCGCGTCACCCGCACGAGTGGCACCGCCCGCCGGGGGGAACCCTGGGAGGCGGGCGGCCCGTGCTACCGGCGGGCACTGGTACTACGGCAGGTGGTCGGATTGATGGACGTGAGCGCGGTCGACGGGCTGGCCGGCCTGGCCCTGGAGGAACTGCGGGTGCTCCGCAGGGACGCCCTGGAGCAGGAGGCCGACCTGTCCTACCTGCGCCGCCTGCTGCACGGCCGGATGGACATCCTGCGGGCCGAGCTCCAGCGCCGGGAGATCATCCCGCAGCAGGCCGCCGGCGAGGCCCCCTGCGCCCTGCTGGACCGGCTCCCGGCCATCCTGGCCGACGCCCCGTCCGCGACCCGCCGCCCGGCCCGGCACGTCACCCTCGGCCCGCCGCGCGGCGAGCGCTACCGGCTGGAGGCCGACGCCCTGATGGGCGACGTCCAGCTGGCCGACCTGGCCGCGCACCCCACCGCCGACCTGCTGGCCGCCGTCGAGCGGCTGGACGAGCACCAGCGCGAGGTCTCCGGCCGCCGCCAGGCGCTCCAGCGCACCGCGGACGACTGCGGGGCGGAGATCACCCGCAGGTACCGTGAAGGGGAGGCCCGGGTCGACGACCTGCTCAGCGAGCGCTGAGCGGGGCGGACGCGGCCGGGCCCACCCCACCCTCGCCCGCACCGCCCCTGGAGACCCACCCGTGTCGCAGTCCGCCCTGCCCGCCCTCGCCGAGGTCATACGCTCCGGCTTCACCGAGGGCCGCCACCGCGGTTCGCTGGTCCTGCTCGACGCCGACGGCGCCGTCGAGTTCTCGCTCGGCACCCCCGAACTTCCGGTCTACCCGCGCTCCACCGCCAAGCCCTTCCAGGCCGTGGCCACCCTGCGGGCCGGCCTCGACCTGCGCGGCGAACAGCTCGCACTGGCCGCCTCCAGCCACTCCGCCGAGCCCTTCCACCGCGCCGCCGTGCGCAAGCTCCTCGCCGACGCCGGGCTCACCGAGGCCGCCCTGCGGCTGCCCGCCGACCTGCCGCTGGACGCCGTCGAGGCCGAGGAACTGCTGCGCTCCGGCGGGGAGCGGGCCCCGATCCTGATGGACTGCTCCGGCAAGCACGCCGCCTGGCTGGCCGCCTCCGCCGCCAACGGCTGGGACCTGGAGACCTACCTCGACCCGGCCCACCCGATCCAGCGGCTGGCCCGCACCGCCCTGGAGGAGGCCGCCGGCGAGCGCGCCGCCCACCTGGGCACCGACGGCTGCGGCGCCCCGCTGCTGGCCGTCTCGCTCACCGGCCTGGCCCGCGGCTACCGGGCCCTGCTGCTCGCCGACCCGGGCACCGAGCAGCGCCGGGTCGCCGACGCGATGCGCGCCCACCCCGAGTACGTGGCCGGCACCCGCCGGGCCGACACCTGGCTGATGCGGGCGGTGCCCGGCGCGCTGTCCAAGATGGGCGCCGAGGCCGTCCAGGTGGTGGCGCTGCCCGACGGCCGGGCCCTCGCCTTCAAGGTCGAGGACGGCGCGGAGCGGGCCCGCGGCCCGGTGCTGGCCGCCGCGCTGCGCCGGCTGGGCGTCCAGGACCCGGTGCTGGAGCGGATCGCCGCCGCCCCGCTGCACGGCGGCGGCAACGTGGTCGGCGAGGTCCGCGCCGCCTTCTGAGCCCGGACCACCGTCGGCGGACGCCGGGATGCCCGGGGCGGCACTTCGGTGCACGGTGGACGGCGGGGGAGCCACCCGCCGCCGCACAGGGAGAGACGCCATGACCGACCACACCTACCGGGTCACCGAGATCGTCGGAACCTCGCACGAAGGGGTGGACGCCGCGATCCGCAACGGCATCGCCCGGGCGAACCGGACGCTGCGCAACCTGGACTGGTTCGAGGTGGTGCAGGTCCGCGGCCACATCGAGGACGGCGCGATCGAGCACTACCAGGTCGGCCTCAAGGTCGGCTTCCGGCTCGACGACAACGACGGCGCCGACGCCTGACGACCGGCCGGGGCAGCCCGGCGACGCGCGAGGGGCGGGAGTCCGGACCGGACTCCCGCCCCTCGCACGGGTGCTGCGGGGTGCCCCTGGGGGCGGTACGGCTCAGTGGCCGCCCTGCTCCTGCAGGCGCTTGATCGAAGCCTCGATCTCGGCCTCGGCCTCGGCCCGGCCGACCCAGTCGGCACCCTGGACCGACTTGCCCGGCTCCAGGTCCTTGTAGACCTCGAAGAAGTGCTGGATCTCCAGGCGGTCGAACTCCGACACGTCCTGCAGGTCCTGCAGGTGCGACCAGCGCGGGTCGGTCGCCGGGACGCAGAGCAGCTTGTCGTCGCCGCCGGCCTCGTCCGTCATGTGGAACATGCCGATGGCGCGGCACTTGATCAGGCAGCCGGGGAAGGTCGGCTCCTCCAGGATGACCAGTGCGTCCAGCGGGTCGCCGTCGTCCGCGAGGGTGCCCTCGACGTAGCCGTAGTCGGCCGGGTAACGGGTCGAGGTGAAGAGCATGCGGTCCAGACGGAGCCGGCCCGTTTCATGGTCGACCTCGTACTTGTTGCGCGAGCCCTTCGGGATCTCGATCAGGACGTCGAACTCCAACGGTTCCTCCAAGGGTTGGGACTGACAGAATCCAAGTGTCTCCTACGGCGGGGTGTGCTCAGGAAAGGGGCCGGTCGGTGAGATCAGGGACAGGGGCGGGACGGGGTCGCAGGGCGGCGCTGGCGGCCGCGCTGGGAGTGGTGCTGGCGACCGGCACGACGCTCGCGGACCCGGCCGCGGCCCAGCCCTCGCCGGACCCGGCGCACAGCCGGCACGCCGACGACGGCCGACACCAGGGCCCGGATCAGGACCAGGATCAGGACCAGGACCGGGACCGGGACCGCCGGGACGGTGGCGGCGACGACGGCGGGAACGGCGGGAAGGCCGGCGGCCGCGGCGACGGCGGGCAGCAGCGCCGGGACGACCGGCACCGGTCGGTGCCGGTCAGGGGCCCGGTGCTGGCCGCCGGGGACGCCGCCGACAGCAAGGCGCCGACCGGCGGCGGGCTGCGCACCGCGCTCGGCGACACCGTTCAGGACCGGGCGCTGGGCGCGCTGAACTTCGCCGTCGCCGACGCCGCCACCGGCGAGTTCCTGTTCGGCTCCCAGGAGAACGTCCCGGCCACGCCCGCCTCCACCACCAAGCTCGCCACCGCCGTCGCCGCCCTCGCCCTGCTGCCCGCCGAGCACCGGATCGCCACCACCGTCGTCCGGGGCGCCGCCCCCGGCGAGATCACCCTGGTCGGCGGCGGCGACCCCACCCTGACCGCGCTGCCCGCCGACCAGGTCCGGATCGGCGGCGCCCCCGTCGACCGGGACAGCGCCCCCGCCTCGATGGCCGAACTGGCCCGCCGCACCGCCGCCGCGCTGAAGGCCGCCGGCGGCACCGAGGTGAAGCTCTCCTACGACACCTCGCTGTACAGCGGCCCGCTGCTGCACCACGACCACGACGCGATGAACATCGCCGCGGTCACCCCGCTGATGGTCGACGAGGGCCGGATCGACCCGCGCTCGCCCGACGAGGCCCCGGCCCGGGTGTTCGACCCCGCCGGGCAGGCCGCCGACTCCTTCGCGGCCCTCCTGGCGGCCGAGGGGATCACCGTCCGGGGCAAGCCCGCCCAGGCCACCGCGGCCGCCGGCGCCACCGAACTGGCCCGGGTCGAGTCGCCGACGATCGGACGGCTGGTGGAGCGGATGCTGACCACCTCCGACAACACGCTGGCCGAGGCGGTCGCCCGGCAGGCCGCGATCGCCGCGAAGCAGCCCGCCAGCTTCGAGGGCGCGGCGAAGGCCGTGACCGGTGAACTGGCCGCGCTCGGCGTGCCGTTGGACGGCGTGCTGCTCACCGACGGCAGCGGCCTGGCCAAGGCCAACCTGATCCCGCCGGTCACCCTGGTGAAGCTCCTCGCCGCGGCCGCCGCCCCGGCCCACCCCGAGCTGCGCCCGGTGATCACCGGTCTTCCGGTCGCGGGCTTCTCCGGCACCCTGGTGAACCGTTTCAGCGCCAAGTCCGGGGCGGGCGAGGCCGCGGGCATCGTCCGCGCCAAGACCGGCACCCTCCAGGGCGTCAACACCCTGGCCGGCACCGTGGTGGACGCCGACGGCCGGGTCCTGGCCTTCGCCCTGATGACCCGCACCGACGCCGACCCGGCCACCGCCCGCGCCGCCGTCGACCGCATCGTCGCCAGGATCGCCGCCTGCGGCTGCTGAAGTCCTGCGGCGGCTCGGGGAAGGACGGGGGTGCCCTGCGGGCGGCTCGGTGCTGCCCGAGGGGATGCCCCTGCGGGTGGCGCGGGGGCGGGCGGGGGACGTCCTGCGGCTGCTGAAGTCCGTCGGGGGCCGGTCGGGTGCCCGTTCTCCGTCCGTCCGGCTTCTCCCGCTCGTCCCGCTCGCGTGCCGGCCGCAGGCCCGCGCTCCGCCCGTCCGGCGGCTCCCGCCGTTCGCGGGTCCCTCCCCCGGGAGGGGGCGAGCACGTACGGTGAGGGCATGACGAGCGCGAGCGGCGGTGCGGAGATGGTCGACTGGGATCTCGCGGTGGCGACCGCGACGCGGCTCGCCCGGCCGGGGCCGCGGATCGGCCGGGAGGAGGCCCGGGCCGCCGTCGCCGAGCTGCGGCGGCACGCGGCGCAGGCCGAGCGGCACGTGCGCGAGTACACCGGGATGGGGTCGACCGCGGTGGCGGGGACGCCGGTGCTGGTGGTGGACCGGCCGGGCTGGGTGCGGGCGAACGTGGCGGGCTTCCGGACGGTGGTGCGCCCGTTGACGGAGAAGCTGGCGGCCCGCCGGCAGGGCGGCGGCCGGGGCGCGGCGGCGGCCGGTTCGGCGGGGGCGAAGGCGACCGGGGTGGAGGTCGGCGTGGTGCTGGCCTTCCTGTCGGCGAAGGTGCTGGGCCAGTACGAGACCTTCGCCCCGGCGGAGCTGCCGAGCGCCCCGGACAGTCCGGAGGGCCTGTTCGACCAGCCCCGGCGCGGGCTGGCGGTGCCGCCCGGGCGGCTGCTGCTGGTGGCGCCGAACATCGTCCAGGTGGAGCGCGAACTCGACGTCGACCCGCACGACTTCCGGCTCTGGGTGTGCCTGCACGAGGAGACCCACCGGACCCAGTTCACCGCGGTGCCGTGGCTGCGCGACCACATCCAGTCCGAGGTGCAGGACTTCCTGGCGCAGACCGACGTCGACCCGGCGGCCTTCCTGGAGCGGCTGCGCGAGGCGCTGGGCGGCCTGCCGCTGCCGGGCCTGGGCGGCCGCCGGGCGGGCGGGGAGGGCCGGGAGGGTGCGGCCAGCGTGACGGACCTGGTGCAGACGCCCGCGCAGCGGGAGATCCTGGCCCGGTTGACGGCGGTGATGTCGCTGCTGGAGGGCCACGCGGACGTGGTGATGGACGGGGTGGGGCCCGCGGTGGTGCCCTCGGTGGCGGAGATCCGGGAGAAGTTCCAGCGCCGCCGCGACCGGGGCAGCGGCCGGCTCGACCTGGCGCTGCGCCGGCTGCTCGGGATGGACGCCAAGCTGCGGCAGTACCAGGACGGCGCGGTGTTCGTCCGGGGCGTGGTGGAGCGGGTCGGGATGGAGGGCTTCAACCGGGTGTGGACCTCGCCGAACACGCTGCCGACCAAGGAGGAGGTCCACGACCCGGCGTCCTGGGTGTCCCGGGTGATCGGTTGAGCGCGTTTCCCGGGCCGTTCCCGGACCGCTCCGGGTCCGGTCGCGACCGGTCCGTCAACCTGGCGAGTCGTACACCTGGCGGCAGCCGTAACGTTTCTCCATTCACCCGTACGTGGGACGGTGGATCCGCCGTTGGCGCGGGTGGCGTGGGCGGTGGCCGGATTCTGCGACCATCTGTGAGCGCCTGGTGACCGAGAGCTGACAGGCGGCCGACGTACCCCCCTCCGCCAAGGAGTGCCAACCATGGGCCCACACCCCGCTGTCGCGGCGATACGCCTCGCCGTCCGCCGTACCCTCGCCGAGCTCGCCGCCGAGGCGGGCGTCGTCCCCGGCGGCCAGGTCCGCCCGCGCACGCCCGCGCCGGTGCCGGTGCCCGTGCTGGCCGGCACCGCGACGGTGCCCGGCACGCTGATCGGCAACGCCCGCCGGCACCCCTCCGGCCTGCCCCGCACGCCCGCCGCGCCCGGCTCCCCGCTGGTGCTGGTGGCGGTCTCCGGCGGCGCCGACTCGATGGCGCTGGCCACCGCCACCGCCTTCGAGGCACCCAAGCTCGGCCTGCGGGTCGGCGCGGTGACCGTCGACCACGGCCTGCAGGACGGTTCGGGCGAGCGGGCCGAGCAGGTCGCCGTCCGGCTGCGCGAGCTCGGCCTCGACCCGGTGGAGGCGGTCGCCGTCCGGGTGGGCCGCGGGGGCGGTCCGGAGAACGCCGCCCGGGACGCCCGCTACGCCGCCCTCGACCTGGCCGCCGAGCGGCACGGCGCGCTGGCGGTGCTGCTCGGGCACACCCGCGACGACCAGGCGGAGACGGTGCTGCTGGGCCTGGCCCGCGGCTCCGGGGCCCGCTCGCTGGCCGGGATGCCCGCCCAGAAGGGCCGCTACCGCCGTCCGCTGCTGGAGCTGGACCGGGCCGCCACCCGGCAGGCGTGCAGCGCGCAGTCCATCCCGGTCTGGGACGACCCGCACAACACCGACCCGGCCTACACCCGCTCCCGGGTCCGGCACGAGGTGCTGCCGGTGCTGGAGAAGCACCTGGGCGGCGGCGTGGTCGAGGCGCTGGCCCGCACCGCCCGCCTGTTCCGCGACGACGCCGACGCCCTCGACCAGTGGGCCGCCCTGGCCGAGCGCGACCTGCGCACCCCCGACGGCGCCCTGGACGTCGGCAAGCTCGCCGAACTGCCCCCCGCGGTGCGCCGCCGGGTGCTGCGCCGGGCGGCGCTGCGCGCGGGCTGCCCGGCCGGTGACCTGTTCGCCCGGCACCTGGAGACCGTGGACCTGCTGGTCACCGGCTGGCGCGGCCAGGGCCCGCTGCACCTACCCGGGGGCGTCGAAGCCGTGCGGCGGTGTGGCACGCTGGTGTTTCGGCGACAGGGCGACTGAGCACGAACCAGTCGGACCGGCGCCGCCGAACCCAGACCCCGAACGTTTGAGGACGTATCCCCGGTGGACCAGAACGACATGGGCGCAGACCTCGCGAAGGTGCTCATCAGCAAGGACGAGATCGACGCCAAGCTGGTGGAGCTGGCCGCGCGGATCGACCAGGACTACGCGGGGAAGGACCTCCTGCTGGTCGGCGTCCTCAAGGGCGCCGTCATGGTGATGGCGGACCTGGCCCGGGCCCTGCACAGCCAGGTGACCATGGACTGGATGGCGGTCTCCTCGTACGGGATGGGCACCAAGTCCTCCGGCGTGGTCCGGATCCTCAAGGACCTGGACACCGACATCGCGGGCAAGGACGTGCTGATCGTCGAGGACATCATCGACTCCGGCCTGACGCTGTCCTGGCTGCTGGGCAACCTGGGCTCGCGCGGCCCGGCCTCGCTGAAGGTGTGCACCCTGCTGCGCAAGCCGGACGCCGCCAAGGTGGAGATCGACGTCGAGTACGTCGGCTTCGACATCCCGAACGAGTTCGTGGTCGGCTACGGCCTGGACTACGCGGAGAAGCTGCGCAACCTGCCGTTCATCGGCACGCTCGCGCCGCACGTGTACGGCGGCTGAACCGTTCGGGCGACGGGCGGGAACAGGGCACCGTTCCCGCCCGTTGAGCGGGGGTAGGAAAATAGGCCGCACCGTGGTGCGATCCCGCCGGGACCGGGGGTCGCTGCGGTACGGTCCAATCAAACGCTCGTCTTACGAGCACATATCGGATGCGCCGAGGCCCCACAGCCGAGCAGCGCCCGTTGAACTGGCAGGAGGGACGGGGCGGTGACGCCCCGCATGGATGGACGTCAAGCGATACTTCCGTGCGCCGATCATGTGGGTCGTGCTGGCCGCCCTCGCCGTGTTCGCGTTGATGGAGCTCGTCTCGGATTCGAGCGGCTACAAGACTGCGGACACCGGGCAGGTCGTCAGTGCCATCGACAACAACCAGGTGAAGTCGGCGCAGCTCACCACCGGTGACTCGAACCTCATCAAGATCCAGCTGCAGGACGGCCAGAAGCTGAAGGCGGGCTCGAACAACAAGTCGCCGTCCGGCACCCGCTTCCAGGCGTCCTACACCGGCGACCAGCAGGCCGCCGACCTGGCCAAGAAGCTCCAGGACAAGTACGCCGACGGCCAGATCGCCGACGGCTACACGGTCAGCCCCGAGAAGCAGTCGACCTTCGTCAGCCTGCTCTTCTCGATGCTGCCGATCGTGATCATCGTGCTGGTCTTCCTGTTCCTGATGAACCAGATGCAGGGCGGCGGCTCCCGGGTCATGCAGTTCGGCAAGTCCAAGGCCAAGCTGCTCACCAAGGACACCCCCAAGACGACCTTCGCGGACGTCGCGGGCGCCGACGAGGCGGTCGAGGAGCTCCACGAGATCAAGGAGTTCCTGCAGGAACCGGCCAAGTTCCAGGCGGTCGGCGCCAAGATCCCCAAGGGCGTGCTGCTGTACGGCCCGCCCGGCACCGGCAAGACCCTGCTGGCCCGCGCCGTCGCGGGCGAGGCGGGGGTGCCGTTCTACTCGATCTCCGGCTCCGACTTCGTCGAGATGTTCGTGGGCGTCGGCGCCAGCCGCGTCCGCGACCTGTTCGAGCAGGCCAAGGCGAACGCCCCGGCGATCATCTTCGTCGACGAGATCGACGCCGTCGGCCGGCACCGCGGCGCGGGCCTCGGCGGCGGCCACGACGAGCGCGAGCAGACCCTCAACCAGCTGCTGGTCGAGATGGACGGCTTCGACGTCAAGGGCGGCGTCATCCTGATCGCCGCCACCAACCGCCCCGACATCCTGGACCCGGCGCTGCTTCGCCCCGGCCGCTTCGACCGGCAGATCGCCGTCGACCGCCCGGACCTCCAGGGCCGGCTGGACATCCTCAAGGTGCACCAGAAGGGCAAGCCGATCGCGCCGGACGTCGACCTGTCGGCCGTCGCCAAGCGCACCCCCGGCTTCACCGGCGCCGACCTGTCGAACGTGCTGAACGAGGCGGCGCTGCTCACCGCGCGCTCCGAGAAGAAGCTGATCGACAACCAGACGCTGGACGAGGCGATCGACCGCGTCGTGGCCGGTCCGCAGAAGCGCTCGCGGATCATGTCCGACAAGGAGAAGAAGATCACCGCGTACCACGAGGGCGGCCACGCCCTGGTCGCGGCGGCCTGCAACTACTCCGACCCGGTGCACAAGATCACCATCCTGTCCCGGGGCCGCGCCCTGGGCTACACGATGGTGCTGCCGGACGAGGACAAGTACTCGACCACCCGCAACGAGATGCTCGACCAGCTGTCGTACATGCTGGGCGGCCGGGCGGCGGAGGAGCTGGTCTTCCACGACCCGACCACCGGCGCCTCGAACGACATCGAGAAGGCCACCGCCACCGCGCGGGCCATGGTCACCCAGTACGGCATGAGCGAGCGCCTGGGCGCGATCAAGTTCGGCTCCTCCGACTCCGAGCCGTTCCTCGGCCGCGAGATGGGCCACCAGCGCGACTACTCGGAAGAGGTCGCCGGGCTGGTGGACGAGGAGGTCAAGAAGCTGATCGAGACCGCGCACAACGACGCCTGGGAGATCCTGGTCGAGAACCGGGACGTGCTCGACAACCTGGTCCTCGAACTGCTGGAGAAGGAGACGCTGAACAAGGAGCAGATCGCCGAGATCTTCACTCCGGTGATCAAGCGTCCCCCGCGTCCGGCGTGGACCGGGTCGGCCCGCCGCACCCCGTCCACCCGGCCGCCGGTGCAGTCGCCGAAGGAGCTGGCGCTGACCAACGGCGCCGCGGCCGCCCCGGTCGACCCGGTGGACGTCGTGAAGCTCCCGCCGGTCGACGGCGGCCAGGTCGAGAGCTGACCCGATCGAATACCCGTTCGGAATGGATGCCGCGTTTCCGGGGTTTGTACCCTGGAGGCGCGGCATTCGTGCTGCACCGACCTTCTTTGCCGAGATTTTCCCGACTGACGAGCAGCGAGGCACGCATGATCGATCCGGTGACGCTCGACGGTGAGTCCCCCGTCCGCGAGTTCGACCAGAAGCGGGCCGAGAACGCCGTCCGCGAACTGCTGCTCGCCGTCGGTGAGGACCCGGACCGCGAGGGCCTGCTGGAGACCCCGGCCCGGGTCGCCCGCGCCTACCGGGAGATATTCGCGGGCCTGTGGCAGCAGCCGGAGGACGTGCTGACCACCACCTTCGACCTCGGCCACGACGAGATGGTGCTGGTCAAGGACATCGAGGTGTTCTCCACCTGCGAGCACCACCTGGTGCCGTTCCGCGGCGTCGCGCACGTCGGGTACATCCCGTCCGCGAGCGGCAAGATCACCGGCCTGTCCAAGCTGGCCCGGCTGGTCGACGTGTACGCCCGCCGCCCGCAGGTGCAGGAGCGCCTGACCAGCCAGGTCGCGGACGCGCTGATGCGGATCCTGGAGCCGCGCGGCGCCATCGTGGTGATCGAGTGCGAGCACATGTGCATGTCGATGCGCGGCATCCGCAAGCCCGGCGCCAAGACCCTCACCTCCGCCGTCCGCGGCCAGCTGCGCGACCCGGCGACCCGGAACGAGGCGATGAGCCTCATCATCGGCCGCTGAGCCGCCTCCGGCCGGGGCGCCTCCCCGCGCCGGCGCCGGTGGCTGACGCACCGTCCGCTGACGACCCGTCGGCGGACGCCGGGGCGCCACTCCTCGCCGGGGGTGGCGCCCCGGTCCGCGTTCAGGACCTCGGCTCGCGGTCCGGCGGGGGGTCGAGGTGGTCGCTGAGCCACTCCAGGGTGGCGGGCAGTTCGCGCCGCCAGGTCTCGAAGGAGTGGCCGCCGTCGGGCAGGAAGATCGAGTCCACCTGGAACCCGGGGTGGGCGGCCGCTACCTGCTGGGCCTCGGCCAGGAACTTCTGGGTGGCCGGGAAGTCGTCCTCGGCCCGGGTGGAGACCAGCAGCAGGTCGGCCCGCGGCGCGGGCAGGTTCTTCAGCCGCCAGTCCAGGTCGAACTGCCGGGCGGCGTCCTGGTCGCCGCGGAACAGGTCGCCGTCCGTCCAGTGGTCGTTCGGCACCGTGTAGTCGGCGTGCATCCCGGCCGCGTTCCGGTACGTGTCGGGGTGCCGCATCGCCAGCCGCAGCGCGCAGGAGCCGCCGGTGGAGTAGCCGAACACGCCCCAGGAGCCCGCCGAACGGCTGACCCGGTACGCGGAGCGCAGCGCCGCCGGGACGTCCTCGGCGAACCAGGTCTCCGCCTGCGGCCCGCCGGGGACGTTCACGCACTCGGTGTTGCGCGGCGGGGCGACGGTCGGGCGGGCCATCACGATCACGGTCGGCGCCATCCGCCCGTCGTGCTGCAGCCCGGCGGCGGTCTGCGGCAGCCGCAGCCCCTCGACCAGGTGCAGCGAGGACCCGGGGTAGCCGGCCAGGGCGAGCAGCACCGGAAAGCGCTCGCGGGCGTAGCGCGGGTTGAAGTACTCGGGCGGCAGGTAGACGAAGACCTGGTCGGACAGGCCGGAGGCGGTGCCGGTGACCCGCACCGAGTCGACCCGGCCGACCTCCTCCGCAGTGCCCTCGGGCAGCACGTCCTTGACGGTCTCCAGCCCGCCCTCGTCGGTGGGCCGCACCAGCTCGTCCCCCTCCGGGGCGGCGGCGGGGCCCTTCGCGGCGGTCAGCACGAGCGGGGTGCCGCCGGGGCGCAGCAGGTCGTTCCAGGAGCTGTAGAAGCCGTACGCGTTGTTCACCGACAGCAGCAGCACGGCCAGCACCGACACCTGGGTGACGGCCAGCAGCCCGAGCCGGCCGAGCACCGGCAGCAGCCGCTGCCGGGACAGCCGCGGCCACAGCCACAGGGTGGCGAGCAGGGTGGCGGCGGCCACCGAGCTCAGCGCGTACACCAGTGTCCGGCTGGTCAGCTCCATGGCTCCCGGTCCTTCCTCGACTTCCGCCACGCCATCGTCATCTGACGATCCGTCGGCAGCGAGTGGAGGTAGTCTGACCGGGCGTCGGAAGCACGTACGAACGGCGTGCCCCGTCCGGGGGAACCGTCGCGGTGGAACGCGGCGTCCATCGGGGGGAGACGCGCCGAACCGCCTGCCGGGCGGAGCCGGGTGCGGGCGCGGCGACACACCGCCGCGTCCCCCGAACCGACGAGCGCAACCGTTCGACCCGGGCCCGGGCCGGGCGGTCCACACCGTCCCGTGGACCGCACTTGACGTGCGGATTGCCAGAAAAAGGAACTGTCATGAAGGTCCATCACCCCCCTGGTCCCGGAGCGCGCGCCCAGCGTCCCGGTGCCTCTAGGCTGAGTTCTCATGAGCGCTCCCGTGTCCGCTGAGACCACCTCCGACGCGCCCCGGCCGCGGGGCCTGCAGGCGCTCCGCAGCCAGGCCGCCGCGGTGCCGCGGCCCTGGCTCCCGGGAGCGGTCGGGTACGCCTGCCTGGCCATCGGGCTGATCGACATCGCCTGCGCGGTCTCGCCCCGGCTGCGGCTCACCCGGGTGCACACCGTGGTCGGTCAACTGCCCGGCGGCACCACCTCGTTGGCCGCCGCCGGCACCCTGATGGTCGGCATGCTGCTGGTGCTGCTCGCGCACGCGCTGCGCCGCCGCAAGGCGCGCGCCTGGCGGGCGGTGTGCGTGCTGCTGCCGGTCGGCGCGACGCTGCACCTGATGCGCTGGCACCAGTTCGGGCAGGCCGCGATCTCGCTGGCGCTGCTCGCCGTGATGCTGGTGCACCGGCGCGAGTTCTACGCCAAGGCCGACCCGCGCACCCGCTGGCGCGCGGTGGCCGCCTTCGTGCTGCTCGGCGCGGTCTCGGTGCTGCTCGGCCTGGTCGTGGTCTCGGTCCGCTGGAAGGCCGAGGTCGGCGACCCGTCGCTGTTCCAGCGGTTGGAGCAGGTCGGCTACGGCCTGTTCGGCTTCGAGGGGCCGGTCCACTACACCTCCGACCGGATCGGCGACCTGGTCGGCTACTCGCTCGGCGGGCTCGGCCTGGTCACCGCCCTCGCCACCGCGTACCTGGCGCTGCGCCCGGAGAAGCCCGAGCCCGAGCTGACCCCCGAGGACGAGCTGAAGGTCCGCGAGCTGCTCGCCCGGCACGGCCGGCGCGACTCGCTCGGCTACTTCGCGCTGCGCCGCGACAAGAGCGTGCTGTTCTCGCCCACCGGCAAGGCCGCGATCTCCTACCGGGTGGTCTCCGGCGTGATGCTCGCCTCCGGCGACCCGGTCGGCGACGTCGAGGCCTGGCCCGGCGCGATCAAGGTCTTCATGGCCACCGCCCGCGAGCACGCCTGGGCGCCCGCCGTGATGGGCTGCTCCGAGGTCGGCGGCGAGGTGTGGACCCGGGAGGCCGAGCTGGACGCGCTCGAACTCGGCGACGAGGCCATCGTCGACACCGCGACCTTCTCGCTCTCCGGCCGCGCGATGCGCAACGTCCGCCAGATGGTCAAGCGGATCGAGCGCAACGGCTACTCCTGCAAGGTCCGCCGGGTCGGCGACCTCGACCTGGAGGAGAAGCGCCGGATCGGCGACGCCGCGGCCCGCTGGCGCGGCACCGACACCGAGCGCGGCTTCTCGATGGCGCTGGGCCGCTTCGGCGACGCCGGCGACGACGAGTGCATCGTGGTCACCGCCCACAAGGCCCCCGAGGACGGGGAGGGCGGCGACGACCTGAAGGCGGTGCTGCACTTCGTCCCCTGGGGCGAGGACGGCATCTCGCTGGAGCTCATGCGCCGCGACCGGGAGGCCGACCCCGGCCTGAACGAGCTGCTGATCGTCGCCGCCCTCCAGGAGGTCGGGGCGATGGGCGTGCGCCGGGTCTCGCTGAACTTCGCGATGTTCCGCTCGGCGCTGGCCCGCGGCGAGCGGATCGGCGCGGGGCCGGTGCTGCGGGCCTGGCGCGGGCTGCTGGTGTTCCTGTCGCGCTGGTTCCAGATCGAGTCGCTGTACAAGTTCAACGCGAAGTTCCAGCCCGTCTGGGAGCCGCGCTTCCTGGTCTACCAGCACACCCGCGACCTCCCGCGGATCGGCTTCGCCGCGATGCAGGCGGAGGCGTTCATCACCCTGGGCATGCCGCGGTTCGGCCGCAAGCGGCAGCGGCAGGGGCTGATGCAGGAGCCGGCGGCGCGCCTGGACAAGGCGGCGTAGCGCGGGACGGCGGGGCCGCGGCGTGCGGCCCCCGCCGACCGGTGCGCCGATAATGGGACGCATGAGCGAGAACGTCCCCGGCCTGCCCGTCCTTGAGCGCTGCGCGGTGATGGGGGTGGTCAACGTCACGCCGGACTCGTTCTCGGACGGCGGGATGTGGCTGGACCCGGCGAAGGCGGTGGCGCACGGGCTGGACCTGGTGGCGCGCGGGGCGGACCTGGTGGACGTCGGCGGGGAGTCGACCCGGCCGGGGGCGGTGCGGGTCACCGAGGCGGAGGAGCTGCGCCGGGTGGTCCCGGTGGTCACCGAGCTGGCCCGGGCCGGCGTGGTGGTCTCGGTGGACACCATGCGGGCGGCCGTCGCCGCGGCGGCCGTCGCGGCGGGCGCCCGGGTGGTCAACGACGTCTCCGGCGGCCTCGCCGACCCGGACATGGCGCGGGTGGTCGCGGAGACCGGCGCGCCGTTCGTGGTGATGCACTGGCGCGGCCAGTCCGCGGACATGGACGCCCTGGCGGTCTACGACGACGTGGTCGCCGACGTGGTGCGGGAACTGACCACCCGGGTGGAGGAACTGCTGGCCGCCGGGGTGAAGGAGGAGCAGCTGATCCTCGACCCCGGCCTGGGGTTCGCCAAGACCGGCGCCCACAACTGGGCGCTGCTGGGCCGACTGGACGCGCTGACGGCACTGGGACGCCCGGTGCTGGTGGCGGCTTCGCGCAAGCGCTTCCTGGGTACGCTGCTGGCCAACCCGGAAACCGGGGAGCTGCGCCCGGCGCGGCAGCGGGACGACGCCACGGCGGCGGTCTCGGTGCTGTCGGCGAAGGCGGGTGCCTGGGCGGTACGGGTGCATGACGTGTCCGGCACGGCTGACGCCGTACGAGTCGTCGCGGCCTGGGAGCAGGCGGCGCAGAGGGGGTAGACGTGGCGGAGGCAGTGAGCGGCGGCAACGACCGGGCGGCGGCGCTGGAGCCGGACGAGGAAGCCGTCCTGGCGGTCAACCAGGCCCTGTACGAGGCGCTGGAGAACGGCGACCTGGAGGCCGTCGAGGCGATCTGGCTCGGGCCGGGCGAGGCGGACGACAAGGGCGGGGTGTTCTGCGTGCACCCGGGCTGGCCCGCGCTGATCGGCCGGGCCCAGGTGACCCGCTCCTACATGCTGATCATGGCGAACACCGAGTACATCCAGTTCTTCCTGACCGACGTCGAGGTCGACGTGCAGGGCGACGTGGCCCTGGTCACCTGCACCGAGAACATCCTGTCCGGCGGCGAGCCGGAGGAGGAGGGCGAGCTCGGGCCGCTGGTCGGCGGCAAGGTGGTCTCGACGAACCTGTTCCGGCGCACCGCGGGCGGCTGGAAGCTGTGGTCGCACCACGGCTCGCCGGTGCTCACCAGCGGGGACGACGAGGACGACGACGAAGAGGACGAGTAGCGCCGCCCGGCCGGTGGCGTCAAGGGCCGCGGCGGCCGGTCCGATCGGGTGGGCGGCCGGGGAGGCGGTCATGGGCCGTCGGTGCTCGAAGGTAGATTCGAGGGGCGGCGGGCGACGGTGCCCGCCGTTCCCCGCCCCACCGCGGGGCCGTCAGCTGGGAGCAGTGATTCTTTTGCTGGACCGCGTCACCCTGCGTGGGCTCCGCGCCCGCGGCCACCACGGCGTCTTCGAGCGCGAGCGCATCGAGGGGCAGACCTTCGTGGTCGACCTGGTGCTGTTCCTCGACACCCGGCCGGCCGCCGCGGGGGACGACCTGACCCGCACCGCGCACTACGGCGTGATCGCGGAGGAGGTCACCGCGGTGATCGCCGGCGACCCGGTCGACCTGATCGAGACGCTGGCCCAGCGGATCGCCGACCAGTGCCTGCGACACGAGGTGGTCGAGGAGGTCGAGGTCACCGTGCACAAGCCGGACGCCCCGATCACCGTCCCGTTCGACGACGTCACCATCACGATCCGCCGGGGCCGCGCCTGACCGCCCCCGGTGGAGCCCGAACAGAGGGAACTCCATTGGCCACGACCGACCCGACCGCCACGCCGACCACGTTCGACCTGCAGGGCAAGGTGGACCGCGTGGAGTCCACCCTGCACAGCCCCCGCACCGCCGCCGTCGCCCTCGGCAGCAACCTGGGCAACCGCCTGGAGACCCTCCAGGGCGCCGTGGACGCGCTGGAGGACACCCCGGGGGTGCGGGTGACCGCGCTGTCCGCCGTCTACGAGACCGACGCCGTCGGCGGCCCCGAGAACCAGCCGAGCTACTTCAACGCCGTCGCGGTGCTGCGCACCTCGCTGCCCCCGCAGGACCTGCTGGAGCGGGCCAACGCGGTGGAGGACGCGTTCGGCCGGGTCCGCGAGGTCCGCTGGGGGCCGCGCACCCTGGACGTCGACGTGCTCGCCTACGAGGGCGTCACCAGCGACGACCCGCAGCTGACGCTGCCCCACCCGCGCGCCCACGAGCGGGCGTTCGTGCTGGCCCCCTGGCAGGATGCCGACCCGGCGGCCGAGGTGCCGGGCCACGGGCCGGTCGCCGACCTGCTGGCGGGCCTCGGCGGCGCCGCGGCGCAGGGCGTGCGGCTCCGGGCCGACCTGCAGCTGCGGCTGCCCGAGTAGGCCCGGACCGGGAGCGGGAACTTCCGGGCGCACGCGGGCGTAGCTCCCTGGGGGCGCGGCCGGGCCGGTACGGTGGCCTGGTCGCGACGCCCCGCCGTCGAAGCCACTGGAAGGAAGCCCGTCCGCGTGAAGCCGCTCCGTCTCCGCCTGCTGCTCGGCATCACCGCGATCACGGGGCTGCTGTCCTGGGGCGGCGCCCGGCTGTGGGACTCGCTGGGCACCCTGCCCGGGGTGCCCGCCTACGCGCCGTACGTGCTGGCGGCGATCGCCGTGGTGCTGCTGGCCGCGGCGATCTCGCTGCGCTCCCGGCTGAAGGCGGTGCGCGAGCGGCAGCCCGGCGCCAAGGGCGTCGACCCGCTGCACGCGGCCCGGGCGCTGGTGCTGGGGCAGGCCAGCGCGCTGGTGTCCGCGGTGGTGACCGGGATCTACGCGGGCGTCGGGGTGTTCCTGCTCGGCTCGCTGGAGGTCGCGGCCCGCCGCACGCAGGCGGCCACCGCGCTGTTCGCGGTGATCGCGGGCGCGGCGGTGATCGCGGTGGCGCTCTGGCTCCAGCACATCTGCAAGCTCCCCGAGGACCACGACGACCCCGAGCACCCGCGCGGGACGGCCGCCCCCTCGCGCTGACCCCCCGTCACCCGGCCGTCGCCTCCGGTGGCCGACACGGACTGTCAAGGCCCGAAAAGGGGGCGAGGCTGACAGCGCCGCGATTCGCACGCTAGTTTCTAGCCATGTCTCGCGGACGCCACCGTCATTCCTCCCTCCTCGGCCGGCTGCTGCCCCCGGCCGCCTCCGGCGTGCTCGTGGTCGCTGCGGTGGCCGCCCTGGTGGCCAGTCCGGACCAGGTCGTGGCCCGCTCGGTCGGGGTCGCCGCCGTGGTCGCCGTGGTCGGCCTGGCCCTGGTGCTGCGCCAGCGCGACCGGGCCGCCCGGACCGCCGCCGAACTCGCGGTGGTGCGCCGGCTGCGCGCCGAGGAGCGCTACGAGGAGCAGATCGCCGAGGCCGAGTACGCCGCCGAGGTGGCCGAGGAGCGCGCCACCCGGTTCGGGCGGCGGCTGACCGCGGAGAAGTCCCGGCTGGCGAAGGCCGAGACGGAGATCGCCCGGCTGCTGCGCGAGCGCGCCGTGATGGTCGCCGAGCAGGCCATGAAGGAGGCCGAGGCGACCCGCCGGGCCCTGGAGGCCGCCCGCCCCAAGCACCCGGTCACGCCCGCCTCCTACGTCCGCGCGCAGGCCGCGGTGCGGCACCTGGAGCGGCAGGCGGCGGCCGCCGAGGCGCGCCGCGAGGTGGACGAGCGGGCCCAGGTCGAGCTGCGCCCGAAGATGCCCGACCCGGTGCCGGCCGGCGGCTCGGCCGCGCTGCGCCCGGTCGGCCCGGCCCTGCCCGCGCCGGAGGCCGCCCGCCCGCACGTGCCCGCGCCGCAGCGGCCGCGGGCCACCGCGTTCAGCTTCTTCGGCCGCCCCGGCACGGCCCGGGCCGCGCTGCGGGCCGGTGCCCCGGCGCCCGCCGTCGGCGACCTGGCGGACGTGGTGGGCGACGAGGCGCTGGCCGACAGCGAGCGCTACGCGGTGCTGGACGGCGCCCCGGTGGACGCCGCGCAGCCGCCCGCGCACCAGGCCGTGGAGCAGCCGCCCAGCCACCGGCACGCCGAGTCGGACACCGAGCCCGAGGTGGTCGACCTGACCGCGCACGACGAGACCGAACTGCTGGAGCTGCCCGAGCTGCGGGCCGGCCGCTCCTGACGCACCGCCCACGCGCGACGGCCCCCCGGAAGGCTCCGGGGGGCCGTCGCGCGTGCGGTGCGGGTCAGACGTTCACGCCGAAGTCCTGGGCGATGCCGACCAGGCCGGAGGCGTAGCCCTGGCCGATGGCGCGGAACTTCCACTCGTCGCCGTTGCGGTACAGCTCGCCGAAGATCATCGCGGTCTCGGTGGCGGCGTCCTCGGAGAGGTCGTACCGGGCGATCTCGGCGCCGCCGGCCTGGTTGACCACCCGGATGTAGGCGTTGCGGACCTGGCCGAAGCTCTGGCCGCGGTTGGTGCCGTCGTAGATGGTCACCGGAAAGACGATCTTGGTGACGTCGGCGGGCAGCGCGGCCAGGTTGACGTTGATCGACTCGTCGTCGCCCGCGCCCTCGCCGGTGCGGTTGTCGCCGGCGTGCACCACGCTGCTGTCCGGGGTGCTGGTGTTGTTGAAGAAGACGAAGTGCCGGTCCGAGTAGACCTTGCCCTCGGCGTTCAGGACGATCGCGCTGGCGTCGAGGTCGAACTCGGCACCGGTGGTGGTGCGCACGTCCCAGCCGAGGCCGACGGCGACCGCGGCCAGGCCGGGGGCCTCCTTGGTCAGCGAGACGTTGCCACCCTTGGTGAGGCTCACGGGCATGGTCTGTGGTGTCCCTTCGGTCGGTTTTGCCCAGAGAACGCGGGACGGGCGGCAGTTGGTTCCACCGCTCGGTGAACGGACGGATTCCTTCCGCGCGGACGCCCGCCGCGACTCAGATTCTCGGGTAGCGGCCCTGCACGGTCCAGACGTTCGGGTTGTCGGCGAGTCCCTCGTGCAGCTCGGTCAGGTCGGCCAGCACGTCCTGCAGGAAGTCCCGGGCCTCCCGGCGCAGTTCGGCGTGCCGCACCACCAGGGGCTCGTCGTCCGGACGCCAGGTGGCGGTGATCTCCACCCAGCCGAACCGGCGGGCGAAGCGCAGCAGCTCGGTGTTCTGGGTGAAGTCCAGGTCCTCGGTGCGCACCCGGGCCTCCCGGCTGCCGCGCGGGTCCTCGTCGAGCCGCTCGACGACGTCGCACACCGCCCAGGCGAAGTCCAGCACCGGGACCCAGTGCCAGCGGGTCTCCAGCCCGGCCCCCTCGTCCGTCTCCAGGTACACGTCCCCCGCGAACAGGTCGTGCCGCAGCGAACGGACCGACGCGGTGCGGTAGTCGGTCTGCGGGGGGTCGGGGAAGCGGGTGGAGAGGGAGTAGCCGAGCTCGATCACGCCGCCATTGTGCCCGCTCGGCCGGGGCGGCCGCGCCCGGCCGGGGCGGCTTAACCAGGTGACGGGGGGCCGGGGCGGACGGGATGATGGGCGCATGACTGAGCCCGTGCGCGTACGGGGTTCGGTGGTCGTCCCCGACGCCGAGCTCGTCTGGCGCTTCTCCCGATCCTCCGGCCCCGGCGGGCAGCACGTGAACACCTCGGACTCGAAGGTCGAGCTGCGGTGGGACCTGGCGGCCTCCGAGGCGCTGCCGCCGGTGTGGAAGGAGCGCGCCCTGGAGCGGCTGGCCTCCCGGCTGGTGGACGGCGTGCTGGTGGTCCGGGCCTCCGAGCACCGCTCGCAGTGGCGCAACCGCGAGGTGGCCGCGGCCCGGCTGGCCGCGCTGCTGGGGGAGGCCACCGCGCCGCCGCCGAAGACCCGGCGGGCCACCAAGCCGAGCCGCGGCATGGTCGAGCGGCGGCTGGAGAACAAGCGGCACCGCTCCGGGCTCAAGCAGGGCCGCGGCCGGATCCGCCCGGAGTGACGGCCGGTCAGCCCAGCTGCCGGTAGCCGCCGCGCAGGTACAGCAGCGGCCGCCCGGCCGGGGCGGGCACCCCGGCGGCCAGCACCCGGCCGAGCACCAGGACGTGGTCGCCGGCCGCGATCCGCTGCTCGGTGCGGCACTCCACGGTGGCCAGCGCGCCGTCGATCAGCGGGGCGCCGCTGTGCGGGCCGCGCCGCCAGGCGGCGTCGGCGAACAGCAGCCGGTCGCTGAGCCGGCCCTTCATCGCGAACCGGGAGGCGAGCGTGCGGTGCTCCTCGGCGAGCAGCGACACCGCCCAGGTCTCGGCCCGGGCCAGCAGTTCGTCCATCCGCGAGTCCGTGCGCACCGAGACCAGCACCAGCGGCGGCTCCAGCGACACCGACAGGAACGAGGTGGCGGTCATCCCCGCGTCCTCGCCGTCCTCGGGGTCGTGCACGGTCAGCAGCGAGACGCCCGCAGCGAGTTGGCCGAGGGCGGCCCGGAACTCCTCGGGGGTGGCGCCGGCCGCCGCCGCGGGGGCGGGGGCCGCGGGGGCGGGGGCGGCGGGGGACTGCTGGGAGCTGTACACGTACCGCACGGTAGTCGCCGGTCGGGTGCGCCGGTATCGGGCCGTGGTCGTAGTCCGGTCGTAGGTCCGGTCGGGCCTCGGTCGCAAACCGCTTGATCATTATGTGATTTGAGTCACAGTCACCGGCTATTGCTGACCGAGCGTGCCTATCGCAGTGCTCGCTGTGATTCAGTTCTTCTGGCAATCGGACGACAACCTTTCAAGAACCATCCGAAGCAGCCGGGGAGCCCCCGCATGGAAGCCGAGTCGGAGCCCTACGTCCGCCTCGCGACCCTCCGCACCTTGCACCGGGTCGTGGCGGACCTCAACGCTGCCCGGAGCCTGGCGGGAACCCTCCAGGCGGTCGTCGAGGGCGCGGTCCACGGGCTCGGGTTCGACGCCGCCGCGGTCAGCCTGGTGCGTCCCGACGGCGACCTGGTGGTCGCCGCCGTCTGGGAGATCGAGGAGAGCGCCTTCGGCGGCCCCGCCGTCCTGCTCGGCCAGGTCGGCTCCCGCGAGTCCTGGGAGCGGATGCTCCAGGTCGCCGACCACTGGGGCACCCTGCGCTTCCTGCCGCACGACCGCGGCTGGGCCATCGCCACCGACGTCCCCACCTGGACCGGGAACGGCCCGATGCCGGTCTACGGCAACGACTGGCACCCCTCCGACGTCCTGCTCGCGCCGATGTACAGCGCCGGCGGCGACCTGCTCGGCATCCTCTCGGTCGACCGCCCGCGCAGCGGCAAGCGCCCCGGCGCGTGGACCCGCGAGGCCCTGGAGATGTTCTCCCTGCAAGCCTCCATAGCCATCGGCAACGCCCGGCTGCGCGCCGAGATGCAGCGCGCCCTGGCCCGGCTGGAGAAGGAGCAGCAAGCCCTGCGGGCCAGCGAGGAGTCCTTCCGGCAGGCCTTCGAGTACGCCCCCAGCGGGATGGCCATCACCGAACTGCACGGCGACACCACCGGCCAGCTCAGCCGGGTCAACGACGCCCTGTGCCGGCTGCTGGGCCGCCCCCGGGCCGCGCTGCGCCAGCAGCGCTTCGTCGACCTGGTCCACCCCGACGACCTGGAGCTGCTGCTGCGCACCAGCGCCGAGGGCGGCCGGGCCGAACTTCGGCTGTCCCGCCGGGACGGCGGCTACCAGTGGGTCTGCCTGCGCAACTCGGTGGTCGCCGACGCCGCCGAGGGCCCCAGCTTCCTGCTCACCCACGTCGAGGACATCGAGGACCGCAAGCGGCACGAGCTCCAGCTCGCCCACCGGGCCAGCCACGACGCGCTCACCGGCCTGCCCAACGGCGCCGAGCTGCGGGCCCGGCTGGCCCGCCGACTCTGTCCGGCCGCCCTGCCGCCCGCCGGGATACCCGGCCAGGGCCCGCCCCCCGGAGCGCCCCACCCGGGCGCCCACACCGCCCAGGACGGCCGCCAGGCCGCCGGGGCGCCCGCACCCCACGCGCACGGCTACGCGGCCCCCGACGGGGCCCTGGAGCGCGACCGGGCCGCCTTCGCGGCCGACGGGGCGCCGCACCACGGCGGCGCCCCCGCCCACCACGTGCACGCCGTGGTCCCCGCCGAGCAGCCCCCCGCCGAGCGCGACCTGTGGCACGGCCACCGCCGCGGCTCCGCCCCGGGCGGCGAGCGCGGCCTGGCCGTCCTCTACTGCGACCTGGACGGCTTCAAGCTGGTCAACGACCGGCACGGCCACAACACCGGCGACGCCGTCCTGATCGAGATCGCCCGCCGCCTCCAGCAGGTCGTCCGGGAGGGTGACACGGTGGCCCGGATGAGCGGCGACGAGTTCGTCGTCCTCGCCGACAACATCGGCCGCGAGGAGGCCAAGGAACTGGCCGGCCGGCTGCGCAGCGCGATCCTGCCGCCGATGCGGATCGACAACCGGGCGGTCCGGGTCGGCGTCAGCCTCGGCATCGGCTGGGCCGGCTGCGGGATGAGCATCGACGAGGTGCTGCACTCCGCGGACGAGCGGATGTACGACGAGAAGCGCACCCGGGGCGGCGCCGCCCGCGGCGCCCGGGGCGAGCGCTCGCACCGCCGGGCGGGCTGAGGACCGGGCGGCGCGGGCGCGGGGCGCGCCCGCCTGGCCGGCCGACCGCTTGGCCCCCGCTCATCGAGGGCGGGTAGGGTGCCCTGGGTACGGAGCAGACCAGTCCAGGGGAGTCGAACGTGACCACGCCCGGCAACAGCGGCGCAGCGCCCGAGGGCGCGGGCGAGGAAGACCCCTTCGCGTACCTGTACCGCCCGGCCGAGGGCGAGCAGCCCGCCGCCGAGCGCCCCCGCAGCGGCTACCAGCGTCCGATGGAGGTCGGCCGGGCCAGCTACGGCGAGCGGCCGACCTACCCGCAGGCCCCGCCGCCGCCCGGCTACGGCCAGGGCCCGGCCGCCCCGCACGAGCCCACCACGGCGCTGCCCCAGCAGCCCCGGTACGCCGAGCGCTCCCGGCCGCGGCCCGGCGAGGAGCGGCCCGCGGGCCGAGGCAAGGCCGCGATCATCGGCGCCGTCGCGGTGGTCGCCGCGATCGCGATCGGCGCGGGCGTCGCGCTCTCCACCGGCGACCCGGGCGGCAAGCCCAGCGCCGCCGACGCGACCGGCAAGGCCCCGGCCACCGCAGCCGCCGACACCCCCGCACCCAGCCCGAGCACCGCGGAGAGCAGCGCCGCGCCCAGCCCGAGCGCCGCGAACGAGCCGTTCGGCGACGCGTCCAAGCTGCAGGCGACGGGCGCCGCCACCGACAGCACGGTCAAGGGCGCGATCTCCGCCGACGGCAGCTACCTGGTCCTGCAGGCCGGCTCGTCCTTCACCTGGACGGTCAACTCGGACGCCGGCGGGCAGACCAAGTTCTGGCTGCACTTCAACAACACCGGCGCCGACCAGCCGGCCCAGGTCACCGTCAACGGCAAGGACCACCCGAACGGCGTGACCTTCAAGAACTACTCCAAGAACCCGGCCGCCGACCCGGCCCAGTCGTGGTTCAGCACCAACATATGGCCGGTGCTGCAGGCCGGGTCGAACACCATCACGCTGACCGTCCCGGCCGGGGCGAGCAACCCGGTGCTGCTGGACCAGGTCGCGCTGACGCCGATGAGCGTCAACGACTACCCGAAGTAGCCGGCCGCGGGGCCCGCGGCGGTCCGGGCCGCCGCGGACACCACCCGGGCCAGCTGCTCGACGGTGGCCGCCATCGCGTCCCGGGCCGCCGACAGGTAGCCGCGCGGGTCGGTGACGGCGGGGTGGGCGGCCAGCCGGGCCCGGATCGCCGGGGTGCAGGCGAGGTTGAGCGCCGTCCCGATGTTGACCTTCACCATGCCGGCGGCGACCGCCTCGGCGAGCGCGTCGTCCGGGACGCCGGAACTGCCGTGCAGGACCAGCGGGACCGGGACGGCGGCGGCCAGCGCGCGGATCAGCGCGTGGTCCAGCGCGGCGGTCCGGGTGGTCATCGCGTGCGAGGAGCCGACCGCGACGGCCAGCGCGTCGACGCCGGTCTCGGCGACGTAGCGGGCGGCCTCGGCCGGGTCGGTGCGGGCGCCGGGGGCGTGCGCGCCGAGCGGGGGCGCGCCGTCCTTGCCGCCGACCCGGCCGAGTTCGGCCTCCAGGTGCAGGCCGTGGCGGTGGGCCCAGGCGGTGGCCTCCGCAGTGGCCTTGACGTTCTCGTCGTGCGGCAGCGCGGAGGCGTCGAACATCGCCGAGGAGAACCCGGCACCGGGCGCGGCGCGCAGCAGGTCGGGGTCCTCGACGTGGTCCAGGTGCAGCGAGAGCGGGACGCGGGCGGCGGCGGCCACCTCGGCGCAGGCGCGGGCGATCGGCAGCAGCCGGCCGCCCCGGTAGGCGATCGCGTTCTGGCTGAGCTGGAGGACGGCCGGGGTGCCGGCGGCCTCGGCGCCGGCCGCGATGGCCTCGGCGTGCTCCAGGGTGATCACGTTGAACGCGGGCAGGCCGCGCCGTTCGGCGACGGCGGCGGCGAGCAGGTCACGGGTACGGGCGAGCGGCAAGGCGGGAGCTCCCGGTGGGGTGAGTAGCGAGGCGCAGGATCCGCTACCCACCCGACCGCGGCGCGTGTCGGGCGGACCCGGCCGCCCCGGTCGGGGCGGCGGCGGGTCAGGCCGGGTTGCCGGCCCTGGCGAAGCGGTCCGCGCCGACGATCCACTCGCCGCGGCGCATCACCGCGACGAGTTCGTAGCTGTCGGAGTCGAGGACGACCAGGTCGGCGTTCTTTCCGGCCTCCAGGGTGCCGATGGTGTCGCCCAGGCCCATCAGCCGGGCGGGGACGGTGGACAGCGAGGTGACGGCCTGGTTCAGGGACAGGCCGAGGACGGTGACGGCGCGCTGGAAGGAGACGTCCAGGGTGAGGGTGGAGCCGGCGATCGAGCCGCCCTCGACCAGCCGGGCCACGCCGTCCTCGACCCGGACCTGCAGCGGGCCGAGCGGGTACAGGCCGTCGCCCATGCCGGCCGCGCCCATCGCGTCGGTGATCAGCGCGACGCGCTCGGCGCCGGCCGTGCCGTAGGCCAGCTCGACCACCGAGGGGTGCAGGTGGATGCCGTCGTTGACCAGCTCGACGGTGACCCGCTCGTCCTCCAGCAGGGCGACGATCGGGCCGGGCGCGCGGTGCTGGATGCCCGGCATCGCGTTGAACAGGTGGGTGGCCACCGTGGCGCCGGCGTCGATCGCCCGCAGGGTGACCTCGTAGTCGGAGTCGGTGTGGCCGACGGCGGCGATGATGCCGAGGTCGGACAGCATCCGCACCGACTCCAGGCCGCCGGGCAGCTCCGGGGCCAGGGTGAACATCCTGGTGTGGCCGCGGCCCGCGTCGGCGAGCTTGCGCACCAGCGCCGGGTCCGGGTCGCGCAGCAGGTCGGGGCGGTGGGCGCCGCACCGGTTGTGCGAGATGAACGGGCCCTCGAAGTGGATGCCGGCCAGGACGCCGTCCTCGACGAGCTCGGAGAGCACCGCCGCCTGGCGGCAGACCTCGTCGATCTCGCCGGTGACGGTGGAGGCCATCGTCGTGGTGGTGCCGTGCTCCAGGTGCGTGCGGGCGGCGGTGAGCGCCTCCTCGGCGATCCCGGAGGCGTACGAGGCGCCGCCGCCGCCGTGCACGTGCAGGTCGACGAAGCCGGGGACGACGGTGTACCCGGTCAGGTCGAGGTCGCTCGGCTCGGCCTCGCCGCCGAGGCCCGCGATGCGGGTGCCCTCCACGGCGAGCCGGCCGGCGTCGATCACCCCGCCGGGCAGCACCAGTCGGGCTCCGGCCAGTGCAGTACGGTCCGCGGTCACGCGGTCACCTCCATCGAGAGCAGGTCCCAGGCGAGCAAGCCGGCGCCCAGGGACGCGGCGGTGTCTTTGAGCATGGCCGGAACGACCTTCGGGGGCATCTGGAAGGTCAGCCGCTCGGTCACCGCCGCGCGCAGCGGCGTGAAGAGCGTGTCGCCAGCCTCGGCCAGCCCGCCGCCGACGATCACCGTGGACGGGTCGAGCAGGCTCTGCGCCAGCACGATGCCGTCGGCGAGCGCGTCCACCGCGTCCTGCCAGACCGCGAGGGCCCGCAGGTCGCCGGCGTCGACGGCGCTCGCGCAGGCGGCGGCGTCGGCCTCCGGGTCGCCGCTGGCGCCGGCCCAGGCCCGGGAGACCGCGGAGGCCGAGGCCAGGGTCTCCAGGCAGCCGCGGGCGCCGCAGCCGCACTGCGGGCCGCCGGGGCGGACCACCACGTGGCCGATCTCGCCGCCGTAGCCGTGGGCGCCCGCCTCGATGGCGCCCTCGATGCCGATCGCACCCGCGATGCCGGTGCCCAGCGCGATGAACAGGAAGCGCTCGACCCCCTGCCCGGCGCCGACCCGGCCCTCGGCGAGGCCGCCGGAGCGGACGTCGTGGCCGAGGGCGACCGGGATGCCGCCGAGGCGCTCGCCGAGCAGCTTGCGCATCGGCAGGTCCCGCCAGCCGAGGTTGGCCGAGAAGACCGCGATCCCGTTCTTCTCGTCGATCGTCCCCGGCACGGCGACGCCCGCCGCGAGGGGGGCGGCACCGAACCGGGTGCGGCCCTCCTGCGCCAGGTCGGCGGCGAAGTCGAGGATGGTGGCGACGACGGCGTCGGGGCCGTGCTCCCGCCCGGTCGGTCGGCGTGCCTCGAAGAGCACGGAGCCGTCCTGGGCGACCAGCGCGGCCTTCATGCCGGTGCCGCCTACATCGAGTGCGATGACGTACTTCACGTAGGACAGTTTTCCTTGGCCGGGTCTAAGAGGTCTAGTCCAGTTGCTCGATTGGTCTGGTCCTGAGAGGTGAGGTTTATCGCTCTTTGCCGTCTCCTGGGCGGTTTGGGTGGCGAAGCCGTTACAGGCCGTACGGTCGGGCGGGGCTCAGCCGAGCACGATCGAGCGGGTCAGGTTGCGCGGCCGGTCCGGATCCAGGCCGCGGTGCGCGGCCAGCGCGACGGCCAGCCGGTGCACCCGGACCAGGTCGGCCAGCGGGTCCAGCCCGCCCGCCCCCGAGTCGGCCACCAGCCGGCCGCCGACCGCGGCGACCTCGCCGGCCAGGCCCGCGGGCAGCTCGCCGAACATCCAGGCCGCCCGGCCCGGGGCGGTGATCGAGACCGGGCCGTGCCGGTACTCCATCGCCGGGTACGCCTCGGTCCAGGCGAGCGCGGCCTCGCGCATCTTCAGCCCGGCCTCCTGGGCCAGGCCGTTGGTCCAGCCCGCGCCCAGGAAGGACACCTGCTCCAGCGCCACCAGCTCCCGGGGCACCTGCCAGGCGACCGCCCGCTCGGCGTCCGCGGCGGCCTCGGCGACCGTGCGCACCCCGGCCGGGAGGGCCTCCTCCAGCTCCAGGTGGGCGCGCAGCAGGGCCAGCACGGTGGTGGCGAAGCGGGTCTGCACCACCGAGCGCTCGTCGGCGAAGCCCAGGTCGACCAACTGCCCGGCGGCCGCGGCCACCGGCTGGTCGGGGCAGGCGGTGATCGCGGTGGTCGGCAGGTCGGTGCCGGCCAGCAGGCGCAGCACCTCGGTGGTGGTGCCGGAGCGGGTGATCGCCAGCACCCGGTCGTAGCGGCGGGCGGGCGGGAACTCGGAGGCGGCGAAGGCGTCGGTCTCGCCGTGGCCGCCGGCCTCGCGCAGCGCGGCGTACGCCTGGGCCATGAACCAGGAGGTGCCGCAGCCGACCACCGCCACCCGCTCGCCGCGCCGCGGCAGCCCGGCCGGGCCGCTCGCGGCCAGTGCGGCGGCGGTGCGCCAGTTCCCGGGCTGGGTGGCGATCTCCTGGGTGGTGAGGGACGGCTGCGGCATGGGCGAGGGCTCCTTCGGCTTCCCCGGGGACCGCGCACGGGCGAGGGTGAGCACCGTGCGCAAAGCTGATTGATTTATAGCCGTTTCGCGCATGAGTGCGCAATGAGGGGGGTGGAGGTCGGGTGTGCGAAGCTGTCCCGGCCGGGCGCGGGGCCGCCCGGGGCGAGCGCGGGAGGAGCGGGGACGGTGTCCAGGTACGAGCGGTGGAACGCGCTGCTGGAGCTGCTGGCCGAGCACGGGAAGCTGGACGTCGAGGAGGCGGCCGGCGCGCTGGACGTCTCGGCCGCGACCATCCGCCGCGACCTCGACCAGCTGGCCCGCCAGCAGATGCTCACCCGCACCCGCGGCGGCGCGGTGGCGCACAGCGTCTCCTACGACCTGCCGCTGCGGTACAAGACCGCCCGCAACGCCGACGCCAAGCAGCGGATCGGCGCCCTGGTGGCCGGCCTGGTCGCCCCCGGCGAGGTGGTCGGCCTGAACGGCGGCACCACCACCACCGAGGTGGCCCGGGCGCTGGCCGTCCGCCCCGACCTGGTCGAGCACCCCGAGGGCGGCCAGCGCCTCACCGTGGTCACCAACGCGCTCAACATCGCCAACGAGTTGACGGTCCGTCCGCAGGTGAAGATCGTGGTCACCGGCGGCGTCGCCCGCCCCCAGTCGTACGAGCTGATCGGCCCGCTGGCCGCCCAGGTGCTCGGTGAACTCGCCCTGGACACTGCGGTGTTGGGCGTGGACGGGTTCGACGCCGAGCACGGTGCGACCGCGCACCACGAGGGCGAGGCGGCGGTCAACCGGCTGCTCGCCGAGCGGGCCCGGCGGGTGGTGGTGGCCGCCGACTCCTCCAAACTGGGCCACCGGGCCTTCGCCCGGATCTGCGGCCTGGAGACCGTCGACACCCTGGTCACCGACGACCAGGTGCCGGACGCGGTGGCGGCCGCCTTCGCCGCCGCCGGGGTCACCGTCCTGACCGCATGAGGGTTCGCATAACGGACAGTTGTGCAGTCCACGTTGCGCGTGGCGCAACCTGATCTGACACTTCGATAACTTCCTTGCCTATTCGCCCCCAGAGGTCTGGACCACCGCGAGCGGTAGCTGTCAGGGTCGCGCCTGAAACCCTCCCGAAGGCGGTCCCCCCTTGAAGCGATCAGCGCTGATCCCCGTCCCCCTCGTCGGATGCCTGCTGCTGTCCGGCTGCGGCGTCCTGTCCGGCGGTGGAGGGGTGACGCTGAGCCTGGTCGCGGCCGACTACGGCACCAACGACTCCAACAGCAGCAGCAACTACTGGAACAAGCTGGCCAAGGACTTCGAGGCCGCCAACTCCGGCATCAAGGTGCACGTCGACGTGGTGCCCTGGAGCGACATCGACAAGCACGTCGCCGACCTGATCGCCAAGGGCGACACCCCCGACGTCGTGCAGACCGGCGGCTTCGCCGACCAGGTCGCCGCCGACCGCCTCTACCCCGTCGGCGACGTGCTCTCCATGGAGACGCAGGCCAACCTGCTGGACTCCTTCAACAAGGCCGGCCAGGTCCTCGGCAGCCAGTACGGCATCCCGTTCATCTCCTCCAGCCGGGTCTTCGTCTACAACAAGGCGATCTTCCAGAAGGCCGGGATCAGCGCCCCGCCCACCACCTGGGAGGAGCTGCGCAAGGACGCCGAACTGATCAAGACCAAGGTCCCGAACGTCATCCCGTACGCGCTGCCGCTCGGCCCCGAGGAGGCCCAGGCCGAGTCGATGATCTGGACGATGAGCGGCGGCGGCGCGCTCTCCGACAGCGTCGGCAACTACACCATCGACAGCCAGCAGAACCGCGACACCTTCAAGTGGCTGCGCACCAACCTGGTCGACAAGGGCCTGACCTACCCCGACCCCGGCGAGGTCGACCGCAAGACCGCCTTCACCGCCTTCACCAAGGGCGAGGTCGCCATGCTCAACGGCCACCCCGCCCTGCTCAAGGACGCGGCCGCGGCCGGCATCGAGTACGGCACCGCCGCCGTCCCGCGCAAGAGCGCCGACGTCAAGGACGTCTCCTTCGGCGTCGCCGACTGGCTGATGGCCTTCAAGGCCAACGGGCACCGGGCGGAGATCAAGAAGTTCCTCAACTTCACCCTCTCCAAGCAGAACACCCTGGAGTTCGACGAGGAGTACAACATGCTCCCCGTCACCCAGGACACGCTGGAGGACATGTCGGAGAACCCCCAGCACCAGGACCTCACCCAGTTCCTGCAGAACCTGCCCAACGCCAACTTCTACCCCTACGGCGCCCCCTCCTGGGACAAGGTCAGCAGCCTGATCAAGAAGCAGGTGGGCGGCGCGGTGAAGAGCGGCGGCGACCAGGTGCTCGGCGACCTGCAGGCGACCGCCGCGTCCGAGGCGTCCAAGAGCCGCCAGGGCTGAGGGCCGCCGGGGCCGGAGCCGCCAGGGCTGACGGACCGGGTGCTTAACCTGGAGGCATGGCCGAACTGACCGAACGCGACCGGGCGGTACTCGCACTGGAAGCCCGCGGGTGGCGGACCGCCGGCGCCAAGGAACAGGCGATCCGGCAGGAGCTCGGCATCTCCGCCACCCGCTACTACCAGCTGCTCAACGCCCTGCTCGACCGCGCCGAGGCGCTCGCCCACGACCCGGTCCTGGTCAACCGGCTGCGCCGGGTCCGGCAGGCGCGGCGGGACGCCCGGCAGTGAGCCGGACCGGTCGCCGCGCGCCGCGGACGCCGGGACCGGCGCAGGCCCGCCGGACCGGTCGCCGCCCGCTGACGCCCGCCGACCGGTAGCGTCGGGGGCATGGGAATCGCCGAACAGATCACGACCCAGGCGGGGCGGACCGGACTGGCGGGCCTGCTCGCCGACCCGAAGTCCGCAGTCGTGGGGCTCGACTTCGACGGCACGCTCGCCCCGATCGTCGCCGACCCGGAACGGGCCCGCGCCCACCCCGGCGTCGTACCCGCCCTCTCCGCGCTCGCCCCGCTGATCGGCGCGGTCGTGGTGGTCACCGGGCGGCCCGCCGCCACCGCCGCCTCCTACGGCGGCTTCGCCGCCGCCCCCGGCCTCGAACACCTCACCGTCCTCGGCCACTACGGCGCCGAGCGCTGGGACGCGAGCAGCAACGCCGTCACCGCCGCCCCGCCCCCGCCCGGGGTGGCCGCCGTCCGGGACGAACTCCCCTCGCTGCTCCGCGAACTGGGCGCCCCCGAGGGCACCTTCGTGGAGGACAAGGAACGGGCCCTGGCCGTCCACACCCGGCGGGCCCCCGACCCGGACGCGCTGCTGGAGCAACTGCGCGGACCGCTCGGCGAGTTGGCCCACCGCCGGGGACTGGTCGTGGAGCCCGGCCGGATGGTCCTCGAACTGCGGCCGCCGGGCGTCGACAAGGGCGTCGCCCTCCGGGAGTTCCTGGCGGAACGGGACGCCGGCCCGGTGCTCTTCGCCGGCGACGACCTCGGCGACCTCGCCGCCTACGCGGAGGTGGCCGCCCGCCGCGCAGCCGGCCACCCGGGCCTCCTGGTCTGCAGCGGCCCCGTCACCGGCGAACCCCCGGTCGCGGAGCTGGCCGAACGCGCGGACCTGGTGGTGGCGGGGCCGGCGGGGGTGGTCGACCTGCTGAACGGGCTGACGGAACTGCTGCGCTGAGGAAGGGCGTCCGCCGGGGCGCGCGACGGGACGCGCACCGGCAGGACGGGCACCGGCAGGACGGGCACCGACAGGGGCGCGGGGAACCGCGCCCCTGGTGCCGCTTCGGTCGGCGGCGGTTCAGAGGGCGTGGAGCTGGTCCAGGAACCACTGTTGGGGCGGGAGGGCGGTGGCTGCGGCGGCGAGGCGCTTGGTGCGGTCGGTGCGCTCGGCGGCGGGCATGGCGAGGGCCTCGGTGAGGGCCTCGGCGGTGGCGATGACGTCGTAGGGGTTGACGTTGATCGCGTCGTCGGCGAGTTCGGCGTGGGCGCCGGCCTCGCGGGACAGGACGAGGGCGCAGCCCCGGTCGGAGACGACGGGGACCTCCTTGGCGACCAGGTTCATGCCGTCGCGGATCGGGTTGACCAGGGCGACGTCGGCGAGCCGGTACGCGGCGAGGGAGCGCGGGAAGTCGTCGTTGACGTGCAGGATGAGCGGCTGCCAGTCGTCGGTGCCGAACTCGGCGTTGATCTCCCCGGCGAGGCGCTGCACCTCGGCGGTGTAGTCGCGGTACTCGGCGAGGTCGGTCCGGGAGGGGTAGGCGAAGGCGATGTGGACGACGTTGCCGAGCCACTCGGGGCGGGTGCGCAGCAGGTGCCGGTAGGCGAGCAGGCCGCGGACGATGTTCTTGCTGAGTTCGGTGCGGTCGACCCGGACGATGGTGCGCCGGTCGCCGACGGCCTCGCGCAGGGCGGCGAGGCGTTCGTCGACGTCGGGCCGGTGCGCGCGTTCGCGCAGGAACTCGGCGTCGGCGCCGAGGCCGTGCACGCCGAGCCGGGTGGTGCGGCCGCCGTGCGTGACGGTGAGGGCGTCCCGGTCGACCTGCGCGCCGAGGACGGCCTCGCAGCAGTCGGCGAAGGCGAGGGCCCAGCGGCGGGTCAGGAAGGCGGCCCGGTCGGCGCCGAGGATGCCTTCGAGGACGGCGGCGGCGACGTCGTCGGGCAGCAGCCGGTAGTAGTCCGGCGGGGCCCAGGGGGTGTGCGAGAAGTGGCCGATCCGCAGGTCGGGGCGGAGTTCCCGGAGCAGCGCGGGGGCGAGCGAGAGGTGGTAGTCCTGCACCAGGACGGCCGCGCCGGGGGCGGCCTCGGCGGCGAGGGCCTCGGCGAAGGCGGCGTTGTACGCCCGGTAGGCGGCCCACTCGGTGCGGAAGCCGGCGTCGAAGGCGGGCTGCACGGGCGTCTGGTAGAGCAGGTGGTGGACGAACCAGAGGGTGGAGTTGGCGACGCCGTTGTAGGCGCGGGCGAAGGTCTCCGGGTCGATGTCCAGCATCCGGACGGCCTGCCCGCCGACGTCGTGCCCGGCCAGGTCGAGGCGCCCGTCGGGGGCCTGCCGGGCGGCGGTGCGGTCGGCGTCGGAGAGCGCGGCGCAGACCCAGACCGCGTTCGGGTCGTCGATCGCGGAGAGCCCGGAGACCAGCCCGCCGCCGCCTCTGCGGAGGGTCAGCGAACCGTCGTCCTCCGTGCGGAAGGACACCGGGCCGCGGTTGGAGGCCACCAGGATCGGGGCGGCTCCGGACTGCTGGGGGCGTTCGGACACGTGATCGGCCATACAGCCAACCTTGCCGTGCGATCAGCCGACCAAACCACTCGGCGCGGCCCGCGCCGGGTGAACTCTCGGGGTCGGCCGCCGCTCCCGAAGCCGTCCGGGGCCGGAACCGCGGGCCGGAACCGCGGGCCGGGACGGGCGCGGGGCGGCGGTTCAGCGGTCGCGGTACTCGGGGAGGGTGGCCACCGGGGGCCGTTCGGTGGCCGGGACGGGGTGGGTGCGCGGGGTGAAGCCCGCCGCGGTGCGGCTGTACTGGGTGAGCAGCGGGCGGACCAGGTCCGGGTCGGCCTTGAGGCGGTGGGTGCGGTCCAGGCGTTCCAGCGCGGTGCGGTAGATGGTGGCGGCCATCCGGCCGAGGGCCTGGCCGTCCTGGTGCCGGTGGTGCCGCACGCCGACGTCGACCTGGGCCAGCGCGTCCAGGCCGGCCAGCTCCAGGGCGTCGACCAGCAGGCCCAGCTCGACGCCGTAGCCGGTCGGGAAGGGCAGCCGCTCCAGCAGCGCGCGGCGGGCCGCGTACTCGCCGCCGAGGGGCTGGACGAAGCCGGCGAGCTGCGGCCAGTGCAGGCTGAGCAGCGGGCGGGCGACCAGTTCGGTGACCCGGCCGCCGCCGGCCGGGACGACGGCGCCGTCGGCCTCGAAGGGGCGGTCGTACATGGCCTTGACCAGTTGCAGGGCCGGGTCGGTGAGCAGCGGGCCGATGATGCCGGAGACGAAGGCCGGGTCGAACTCGCGCAGGTCGGCGTCGACGAAGCAGACGATCGCGCCGCTGGTGGCGAGCAGCGAGCGCCACAGCACCTCGCCCTTGCCGGGCTCGGCGGGCAGCCGGGGCAGGATCTCGTCCCGGTGCACCACCCGGGCGCCGGCGGCGGCCGCGGCGGCGGCGGTGCCGTCCTGCGAGCCGGAGTCGACCACCACCAGCTCGTCCACCAGCGGGACGCGTTCGACCAGCTCGGTGCGGATCGCGGTGACGATCTCGCCGACGGTGGACTCCTCGTCCAGGGCGGGCAGCACCACGCTGACCGTGCCGGCCGGGCCGGCGGCCCGTTTGGCGGCCAGCAGCAGGTCGAGCGGCCGGTCGGCGGCCGTCCACGAACGGCGGCGCAGCCAGTCGGCCACCTCCGGCAGTACCCCGGGCTCGGGCTGCTCCGGCAAGTCTCGCTCCCTGTCTCGGTTCGTCTCGGGTGTCGGACGCGGGGGTGGGTCCGCCCGGGCCTTCGGATACAGTCTTCGTATTGCGACCGTGCCTTCGCACGCGGGGGTCGCTCGCAGCGTACGACCACAACTTCACAGAGCTCATCCAGAGGGACTGAGGGAACGGCCCGTTGAAGTCCCGGCAACCCTCCCGCACGGCCAGCAGGCCCGGCGGGACAGGTGCCAATTCCGTCCCGGACGCGACCGCGATCCGGGGAAGATGAGGAGAAAGGGCCTCGCCACCATGGCTGTTGACACCGCCGCATCCACCGCCGTCGACCTCGGTCCCGCGACCGCGCTGTCCTGTCGCGAGTGCGGTGCGCGCTCCCCGCTCGGTCCGGACTTCGCCTGTCCCGAGTGTTTCGGCCCGCTGGAGATCGCCTACGACTACGCGGGCTACGACGCGGAGGAGCTGCGCAAGCGGATCGAGGCCGGCCCGGCGTCGATCTGGCGCTACGCCCCGCTGCTGCCCGTCCCGGCCGACGTGGCCGACAAGCCGAACCTGAACCCGGGCTGGACCCCGCTGGTGAAGGCCGACAACCTGGGCCGCGAGCTGGGCTTCACCGGCCAGCTGTACGTCAAGGACGACTCGGGCAACCCGACCCACTCCTTCAAGGACCGGGTGGTGGCCTGCGCGATCGAGGCCGCCCGCGCCTTCGAGTTCACCACCCTCTCCTGCTCCTCCACCGGCAACCTGGCCGGCGCGGTGGGCGCCGCGGCCGCCCGGGCCGGCTTCAAGTCCTGCGTGTTCATCCCGCACGACCTGGAGCAGGGCAAGGTCGTGATGGCCGGGGTGTACGGCGGCGAGCTGGTCGGCATCGACGGCAACTACGACGACGTGAACCGCTTCTGCTCCGAACTGATCGGCGACCCGGCCGGCGAGGGCTGGGGCTTCGTGAACGTCAACCTCCGCCCGTACTACGGCGAGGGCTCCAAGACCCTGGCGTTCGAGATCTGCGAGCAGCTCGGCTGGCGGCTGCCCGACCAGATCGTCATCCCGATCGCCTCCGGTTCCCAGCTCACCAAGATCGACAAGGGCCTGCAGGAGCTGATCAAGCTCGGCCTGGTCGAGGACAAGCCGTACAAGATCTTCGGCGCCCAGGCCGAGGGCTGCTCCCCGGTCTCCGTCGCCTTCAAGGCCGGCCGCGACGTGATCAAGCCGGTCAAGCCGGACACCATCGCCAAGTCGCTGGCGATCGGCAACCCGGCCGACGGCCCGTACGTGCTGGACATCGCCCGCCGCACCGGCGGCGCGGTCGAGGACGTCACCGACGCCGAGGTGGTCGAGGCGATCAAGCTGCTCGCCCGCACCGAGGGGATCTTCGCCGAGACCGCGGGCGGCGTCACCGTGGGCGTGCTGAAGAAGCTGGTCGAGACCGGCCAGCTGGACCCGTCCAAGGAGACCGTCGCGATCAACACCGGCGACGGCCTCAAGACCCTCGACGCGGTCTCCGACGCCGGCATGGCCGCCGTGATCCGCCCGACGCTGGAGTCCTTCCGCGCCGCCGGCCTCGCCACCGCCTGACACCCAGCCGCAGGACACCCCCCACGCCCCGACCCCACGCCCGAGGAGCCCGCATGAGCGCCAACGTCCGCATCCCGACCATCCTGCGCACCTACACCGGCGGCGCCGCCGAGGTGACCGCCGAGGGCGCCACCCTGGCCGCCCTCATCGCGGACCTGGAGGCGAACCACGCCGGCATCGCCGCCCGCCTGCTGGACGACACCGGCAAGCTGCGCCGCTTCGTCAACGTGTACGTGAACGACGACGACGTGCGCTTCGCCGAGGGCCTGGAGACCGAGATCAAGGACGGCGCCTCGGTGTCGATCATTCCGGCGGTGGCGGGCGGCTGCTGACCGCCCCGCATTCCCGCGGCCGCCGTTTGGTTCGGAATTCAATTTTCCGGACCGGACGGCGGCTTCGTGTTCGGCCGGGCCCATTGCCCTCGTTACCTGCGGTTTTCCCGCCGGGCGGGGCGGCGGAATTCCGCCGAGGGTCGGGGAGTAGAGTTCCGGTCAGGTCCGTTACCCCCCACGGCCCGGTTCAATCCCCCTTTTTCTGCACCGCCCTGCGCCTCCCCGCACCGCACCGCACCGCGCCCCGCCCGTGCAGGACCCCGCTCCGCCCCGCCCGTCGGGACCGGCGCCGGCCCGGCCCGCCGCCCTTTCTCGCCCGACGCGGTCCGGTGCCGCCCGTTCTGTCAGGCCGCCGTCAGAATTGTTCCGGCGTTTTGCGGTGCCGCGTCCGATATGTCCAGTGGCAATTGTCGGGCAGTGCGCCTTTCGCCCCGGCATATCCCCTGCGGGGCCCGGAGTTTCCCCGGAAATTGGGCCTGTTGCAGAGGGCGCATATCCGGATACATTCAGCCGCGACAGAGGCTGCGCCGTACGGGGGGGAGTCCCCAGGCCGGCCTTCCAGACCTCCGGGTCCGCGTCCCGCGGATCTCTGAAGGGCCAGCACAGCACAAGGGGAGTTCGGAATGGCTCAGGGCACCGTCAAGTGGTTCAACGCCGAGAAGGGCTACGGCTTCATCGCGGTCGACGGTGGAGCGGACGTGTTCGTCCACTACAGCGCGATCCAGATGGACGGCTACCGCACCCTGGAAGAGGGCCAGCGGGTCGAGTTCGAGATCTCGCAGGGTCAGAAGGGTCCGCAGGCCGACATGGTCCGCGCCGCCGGCGCCTGAGGCACCGGCTGACCGCACGGCCGCAGGCCGCGCACAGAACGCCACAGGCAGGCCCGCCCCGACGCGACGGCGTCCGGGGCGGGCCCGTCGGCTTTTCCGGGCGTTTCCCGGGCCCCGCGGCGCCCCCGCCGGGTCGCGCCGGGGTCGTGGCAGGGCCGCGGCAGGGCCCCAATGGGCTTGCACTCGCCACCCGAGAGTGCTAATCATTGGCGTTAGCACTCACCGTGTGAGAGTGACAAACGGACCGGGCCGGTGAGGCCCCGGAAGCGGTAGGGGAAGGGACCCCCGCTCTCCTGGGCCGTCCGTCGCGGGCACCCCTTGGTCCGAGCAGTCGACCGTGTCCCGGAGGACCACTTCTGATGGCCAAGATCATCGCCTTTGACGAGGAAGCCCGCCGCGGCCTTGAGCGTGGCATGAACCAGCTTGCCGACGCCGTGAAGGTCACGCTCGGCCCCAAGGGTCGCAACGTCGTCCTGGAGAAGAAGTGGGGCGCCCCCACGATCACCAACGACGGTGTCTCCATCGCCAAGGAGATCGAGCTCGAAGACCCGTACGAGAAGATCGGCGCCGAGCTGGTCAAGGAGGTCGCCAAGAAGACCGACGACGTCGCGGGTGACGGCACCACCACCGCCACCGTGCTCGCCCAGGCGCTCGTCCGCGAGGGTCTGCGCAACGTCGCCGCCGGCGCCAACCCGATGGCCCTCAAGCGCGGCATCGAGAAGGCCGTCGCCGCCGTCTCCGACCAGCTGCTGGCCCAGGCCAAGGACGTGGAGACCAAGGAGCAGATCGCCTCCACCGCCTCCATCTCGGCCGCCGACACCCAGATCGGCGAGCTCATCGCCGAGGCCATGGACAAGGTCGGCAAGGAAGGCGTCATCACCGTCGAGGAGAGCAACACCTTCGGCCTGGAGCTTGAGCTCACCGAGGGCATGCGCTTCGACAAGGGCTACATCTCCGCCTACTTCGCCACCGACCTGGAGCGCATGGAGGCGAGCTTCGAGGACCCGTACATCCTCATCGCCAACTCCAAGATCTCCTCGGTCAAGGACCTGCTCCCGCTGCTGGAGAAGGTCATGCAGAGCGGCAAGCCGCTCGTCATCATCGCCGAGGACGTCGAGGGCGAGGCCCTGTCGACCCTGGTCGTGAACAAGATCCGCGGCACCTTCAAGTCCGTCGCCGTCAAGGCCCCGGGCTTCGGCGACCGCCGCAAGGCCATGCTCGGCGACATCGCCATCCTGACCGGCGGCACCGTGATCTCCGAGGAGGTCGGCCTCAAGCTGGAGAACGCCGGCGTCGACCTGCTCGGCACCGCCCGCAAGGTCGTCATCACCAAGGACGAGACCACCATCGTCGACGGCGGCGGCGACAGCGACCAGGTCGCCGGCCGGGTCAACCAGATCCGCGCCGAGATCGAGAACTCCGACTCGGACTACGACCGCGAGAAGCTCCAGGAGCGCCTCGCCAAGCTGGCCGGCGGCGTGGCCGTCATCAAGGCCGGCGCGGCCACCGAGGTCGAGCTCAAGGAGCGCAAGCACCGCATCGAGGACGCGGTGCGCAACGCCAAGGCCGCCGTCGAGGAGGGCATCGTCGCCGGTGGCGGCGTCGCCCTGCTGCAGGCCGGTGTCGCGTTCGACAAGCTGGAGCTGGAGGGCGACGAGGCCACCGGTGCCAACATCGTCCGCGTGGCCCTGGAGGCCCCGATCAAGCAGATCGCGACCAACGCCGGCCTTGAGGGCGGCGTCGTGGTCGAGAAGGTCCGCAACCTGCCCGCCGGCCACGGCCTGAACGCCGCGACCAACGAGTACGTCGACCTGGTCGCCTCCGGCATCATCGACCCGGCCAAGGTCACCCGCTCCGCGCTGCAGAACGCCGCCTCCATCGCGGCGCTGTTCCTCACCACCGAGGCCGTCATCGCCGACAAGCCGGAGAAGGCCGCCGCGGCCGCCGGCGGCGGCATGCCGGGCGGTGACATGGACTTCTGATCCGCCCGCCGGTCTCCACCGGCCCGGATCGGTCAGTCTCACGCCGTGAGGGCGGTCTCCTTCGGGAGGCCGCCCTCACGGCGTTCCCGCCGGGGTCACCCCTTCGTGGGACGCCGCACCCGCAGCGGGTCGGAACGTCGGCGCAGGTCCGTGCCGTGAGCGGCAGGAGGAACGGTGGTGGAACGCGACCACGACGGGGACCACCTGCTGGTGGACCGGTTCGACCGGCCCGGGCCGACGGTGACGCTCTACTCCGAACCCTCCGACGGGGCGTACGGGCAGAGCGTGCGGGTGCCGTTCGGGAAGCCGGTCGAGCTGCCGGAGCCGTTCGGGAAGCCGGTCGAGCTGCCGGAGCCGTTCGGGTTCGTGCTGGCGACGGCGGACTTCCCGCTGCCGTAGCGGAGTGCGGGACAATGGGCGGATGGCCAGTTCCGACATCGAAGCCGCCCTGCACAGCGCGCGGGCGCTGATCCTCGCCGACCTCACCGCCCGGGACGTCGCCGACGCGGCGATCGTCTCGCTGGTGGAGGACGCCGTCACCCACCGCCGCTGGTGGCTCGAACAGTGGCCCGCCGGGTGCGAGTTCGTGCTCGGGCTGGTGGCCCAGGACGTCCAGGACGCGCTGCTGGAGTCGTACGGGCGGTGGCCGCTGTGCACCGCCTGCGCCGAGGAGGAGGACGACCCGCACGCGCTGGGGGTCGAGCCGGAACTCGGGCCCGACCCGCACTGGGTGTGCGGCAAGCGCGGCGTGGCGGTGGCACCGGTCGGGGGACTGGTGTGATCCCGGCCGGCCCGCCGCGGTCCGCACCGGGCCGGGCGGGCCAGGCGGGCCGCGCGGGTCAGGCCTCCAGGGCGGCCAGTTCGCGGTGCATGTTCGCGCGGGCCCGGGCGTCGTAGCGGGCGTGCGCCTCGGGGGTGCGGTAGAGGGAGGGCAGCGCGAGGAGCTGGCGCAGGATCGCGGCGCGGCCCTCGCGGAAGGCGTCCGGCGGGACGAAGGAGTACTCGTCGCGGACGGCGGCGGCGTAGGCGTCGTACGCCGCGGGCGGGCCGCCGAGGACGGCGAGGTCGGCGTCGCAGAGGACCTCGCCGTTGCGGTCGCCGGGGGCGGGGTGGTGGGTGACGGTGAGCCGGACCAGGCGGTCGACCTCGTGGACCAGGGGTTCGGGCAGGCCGGCCTCGCGCAGGGCGCGGCAGGCCAGGGCGGCGCTGCGCTCCTCGTTCTCGGAGCGCTCGGGGCGGTAGACGGCGTCGTGGAACCAGGCGGCGAGCCGGACGGCGTCGGGGTCGTCGGCGTGCGCGGCGAGTTCGTCGATCCGGTCGAGGACGGCTTCCAGGTGGGCGGTGGTGTGGTACCGGCGTTGCGGCTCGGCCCAGCGGGTGAGCAGGTCGCGGGCGTAGGGCTCGGGGTCGGCGGTGGCGCCGCAGCGGGTGAGCAGGTCGTGCCAACGGGCGGACAGCGGTGCGGTCATGACGCCCATTCTGCTCCCCGGGAACCGCTCGGCGGGTGTGATCCGTCCTATAGGTAGTTCGCCGACTTATGTCGCACACTTGAGTAGTCGGCGTCCGGCGGCTATACATACTCGGTATGCAAGACGTTCCGCTGTTCCGAGGGGGAGCCATGACCGGACCGAACGCGCAGACCGTGCTGCGCCTGGAAGGGGTCGGCCGGGTGCACGGCCGGGGCGCGGCCGAGGTGCACGCGCTGCACCCGATCGACCTGGAGGTGCGGGCCGGGGAGTTCCTGGCCGTGATGGGCCCGTCCGGCTCCGGCAAGTCCACCCTGCTCGCGCTGGCCGGCGGCCTGGACCGGCCCTCCAGCGGCCGGGTGCTGGTGGAGGGCGCCCCGCTGGCGGGGCTGAGCCGGGCGAAGCTGGCCGACGTGCGCCGCCGCTCGGTGGGCTACGTGTTCCAGTCGTACAACCTGCTGCCGGCCCTGACCGCGGCCGAGAACATCGCCCTGCCAAGGGAGTTGGAGGGGGTGTCGGCCCGCACCGCCCGCGCCGAGGCGCTGGCCGTGCTCGGCGAACTGGGCATCGGCGAACTCGCCGACCGCTTCCCGGAGGACATGTCCGGCGGCCAGCAGCAGCGCGTCGCGATCGGCCGGGCGCTGTCCGGGCAGCGCCGACTGGTGCTCGCCGACGAACCCACCGGGGCGCTCGACTCGGCCACCGGCGAGGCGGTGCTGGAGGTGCTGCGGGCCCGCTGCGACGCCGGGGCGGCCGTCATGATGGTCACCCACGACGCCGCCCACGCCTCCTGGGCGGACCGGGTGGTCTTCCTGCGCGACGGCCGGCTCGTCGACGAGAAGACCGCCGCCGCCGGGGCGGTGCACCGGTGAGCGCCCTGCGGGCGGTGCTGCGGATCGCGCGCCGCGACGCCCGGCGGTCCGCGGGCCGCAGCGCCCTGGTCGCCGCGATGATCGCGCTCCCGGTGCTCGGCGCCACCGGCGCGGACGTGGTGCACCGCAGCGGACAACTCACCGCCGAGCAGCGCGCCGACCGGCTGATGGGCCGGGCCGACGCCCTGGTCGGCGCGTACGACCCGGGCCGGACGATCGAGCAGGCGGTCTTCCCCGCCGACGGCGTCCGCGTCCTGCCGCAGCGCCCCGACGCCGAACCCACCGCCGAGCAGAAGCGCGCCACCGACACCGAACCGACCGCCCTGCTCGGCGAGTTGCTGCCGCCCGGCAGCACCCTGACCCCGGCCCGCACCGGCCCGGTCGCCACCGTGCGCACCGCCGACGGACTGGCCCCCGCCGACACCTTCGAGGCCGACCTGACCGCGGGGCTCTGGCGGGGCCGGATCGACCTGGTCGCCGGTCGCGCCCCCGCCGCCCCGCACGAGGCCGCCGCCACCCGGGCCTTTCTGGACACCACCGGCCTGCGGGTCGGCGACACCGTCACCGTCCGCGGCCTGGAGTCCACCCCGTTCACCCTGACCGGCACCGTCGAGCACCCCGGCGACCTGAACGCCGTCGAACTCCTCGCCCGCCCCGGCGAGTTGTACCGGCAGCTGGACGAGGCACAGGCCGCCGCCGGACTCGCCCCGCAGACCCCGTCCGCCGAACAGGCCGCCGCCCGCAAGGCCGCCTGGCTGGTCACCCTGCCCGCCGGGGCGAGACTCGACTGGCCCCGGGTGCGCGAACTCAACGCGCACGGCTACACGCTGGCCGCCCGTCAGGTCGCCGCCCACCCGCCCGCCGAGGCGCTGGCCCGGCAGGAGGCCGTCGGCGCCGCGGGCGAGCGCGAACGCACCCTGATGACCGCCGCCACCACCGCCGCGATGGCCCTGCTGGAGGTCGCCCTGCTGGCCGGACCGGCCTTCGCGGTCGGCGCCCGCCGCGCCCGCCGCCAACTCGCCCTGCTCGGCGCGGCCGGCGGCCGACCCGGACACGTCCGGGCCGTGGTGCTCGGCGGCGGCCTGGTGCTCGGCACCGTCGGCGCCGCCGCCGGAACCCTGCTCGGCGTCGGCCTGGTCGCCGCCCTGCGCCCGTGGATCGAGGAGCGGGGCGGCAGCCGGTTCGCCGGCCTCGCGCTGCGCCCCGCCGAGCTGCTCGCGATCGCCGCCGTCGGCGTCGCCACCGCCCTGCTCGCCGCCCTGCTGCCCGCCCTCCAGGCCGGCCGCCGCGAGGTGCTGGCCGGACTCACCGACCGCGACCCGGTGCGCCGCCCCTCCCGCCGCACCCCGCTGCTCGGCCTGGCCGCCGTCCTCGGCGGCGCCGCGCTCGCCCTGTACGGGGCGGTCGCCGGACCGGTCGCCGGACCGCCGGTGCTCGCCGGGCTGAGCGCGCGCACCCTCTCCGTGCTCGGCGGCGCCGTGCTCGCCGAACTCGGCCTGCTGCTGTTCACCCCGCTGCTGCTCGCCCTGCTGGGCCGGCTCGCCCGCCGTCTGCCGGTCGGCCCCCGGCTGGCCCTGCGCGACGCCGCCCGGCACCGCTCGCGCACCGCGCCCGCCG